>NZ_BSPX01000012.1:0-72918 GCF_030161255.1 Zoogloea oryzae | reverse complement strand
CGTCGAGGGCAACCCGGAAGAAGCGGCTGCGGGGTGCGGCGCCGGGGCTGGTGGGCCGGCCGGTGAGGCGCAGGGTGGCGCCCACGGCGGGGCGGTCTGGCGGAATGCGGATGGCGAGGGTGATCGGGTCGAAGCCGAGCGCGACCGGGCGCTGGATGAGCTGGGCGCGCACCTGCAGGCGGTTGCCCCAGCTGCCCGGGTTGCGGGCGGCGATGCGCACCTGACGCCGGGAACTGCCGCGCACCGCCTTGAAACCGGGCACCAGCAGGCGGGTGGTGCGGATGTTCACGTGATCGACGCAGCGAACGACCACGCAGCGCCGGCCGCCGTTGGCGAAGAACAGGCGCACCGCCAGGGGGAGCTGCAGCCCGGGCAGGGCGCGACCGAAGATCGCCTCGAACTGGCGGGCGTCGTCGATGACGACCGGGGTGTTCACCGGCCCCCGTTCGGCGAGCCCGATCAGCGCGGCGACATCGAGGCGCACCCGCTGGCGGGTGGCCACGGCGGGTCGTTCCTCGTAGATGCCTGGCGGCAGCCCGGGACGCCACAGGCTGCCCAGCAGCGCGACGGTCACTTGACTACCCTCCGGTTGCTGCGCGACGAAGGGTTGGCTTTGCACAGCCAACCCGTTCCGCAGGCGCAGTGCAGAGCACCGCGAAACCCCTGCTCCACCCTCCCCAGAGGGTGAGGACGGGGTTTCGTGAAGCTTGGCTTCGCGCCGTCCGAACGGCCCGGCTGTGCAAAGCCGGGCCTGCGACGAGTCCCCCCTTCGGGCGGCCGGGCGGTGGCTCTCATGGAATGAATCTCAGTTCAGCGCGGGTTGGGCGTGGGCTTATTCGAACTCCAGGTCTTCGCAGACCAGGGTCAGCTCTTCCATCGCCACGTCGGAGGCACCTTTGGCGGCCAGCGTCGGGCCGGTCCATTTGGACGGGCGGGCGTTGATGAGCTTCCACTGGGCGACGGTGCTGCCCCGGTCTTCGCTCATCAGCTCGATGACGACGGTGGCGCGGGCGTCCATGTTGCCGCGGCGCACCTGATTGACCCAGTTCCACAGATCGAGCGAGGCGATCATGCCGCGCTTGAGGGTCACGTCGCCGGCCTTGTACATCAGCGGCACCTTGCGGGGCCGGTTGAAGGCGTCGGTGCCTTCGCGATAGTCGGCGTGGGTGATCTCGGTGGACAGCCCCGAGACATCCGAGAAGCCGCCGCGAAACTCGCCGCCGCTCGCCGGGTTGATGGTGACCTTGAAGTTGAACGGGCCGTAGGGGTCTTCACGCAGGGTGGCCATTGCCGGTCTCCTTTGAAGCTTCGGTTATCGGTGCTCAGACGATGGACGCGTCGGCAGTCCATTGGCCGATGCGGAAGATCACGAACTCGGCCGGCTTGGTGGGGGCGACGCCGATCAGGCAGACCAGACGGCCGTTGTCGAGATCCGACTGGCTCATGGTGGTGCGGTCGCAGCGCACGAAGTAGGCGTCTTCGGGCTTGGCGCCGAGGAGAGCGCCGGTGCGCCACACGTCGTACAGGAAGCCTTCGATGGTGAGGCGGATCTTGAGCCACAGCTCTTCGTTGTTTGGCTCGAACACCGCCCACTGGGTGGAGCGGTCGATGGAGTGTTCGAGGTAGATGAACAGCCGGCGGACGTTGATGTAGGTCCATTCCGGATCGGAGCTGATGGTGCGGGCGCCCCACACGCGGTAGCCGCGGCCTTCGAAGAAGCGCAGGCAGTTGATGCCTTCGGGGTTGAGCACGTCCTGCTCGCCCTTGTTCACGTTGCGCGAGAAGCGCAGCACGCCGCGCACGGTTTCGTTGGCCGGGGCCTTGTGCACGCCGCGCTCGATGTCGCTGCGGGCGTATACGCCGGCCATCGCGCCTTCGGGCGAGTACAGCACGGTTTCGCGGGCGCTGCCGGGGGTGCTGGCGACGAGCCACGGGTAGTACATGGCGGCGTATTTGGAGTCGTGCTGGCCGCGCACCTGGCGAATGGTGGCCTGGTCGGCGTCCTGCGGACCGGCGAGGATGGCGAAGCGGTAGCGCAGGTTTTCGCAGTGGCTGACGAGCGCGTCGCGCACGGCCTGATCGATGGGCGAGGCGAGGGCCGCCGAGCCCGGCGCGGCGACGATGGCGATGTCCTCGATCTCGGCCAGCGCGGCGAGGCCGGTGGCGTCGTGGCCGCTGCCGCCGCCAGTGAAGGCGGCCGCATCCGGAGAGACGCCATCGCTGCCGCCGGAGAGGGTGATCGGCGAGGCGGCGACGAGGCCGGTGAGCAGGTCGCGGGCGAAGGTGGTGCGCTGGGCAGCGACGCTGGGCAGGTCGACCATCGCATCGAAGTAGATGCGCTGGCTGCGGTCGGCGGGCGGTTCGATGCCGGCGTCCGGGTCTTCGTGGCGCAGCACGCGGCCGACGAACTGGTCGGAATCCGGGTGGGGCGACAGGCGCTGGATCTGCTCGCTACGGCTGCCGGTGGAGCCATCCAGATTGGGGCCGACGCTGATGTCGAGGGTGATCTTCTGGACCGCGGCGAGGGCGGCGCCGTTGAGGTCGAGCGTGCCGCCAGCGTTGGTGAGGAGTGGGTTGCCCGCCGCGTCGAAGCTGACGCTGTAGATGTTGGCGCCGGTGACGGCGTTGGGGCCGGCGGCGGTGACGGTGCTTTCCTTGAGCGCGCCGGCCTCGACCACATCGCCCAGGCGCAGGCCCATCACACGGCGGCTGCCGGCGGTGCCGGTGAGCAGGTTGCCGCCGCGGTTGGCGGCAACCTTGACCACCACGTTGCCGGCCCGGCCGGGAAAGCGGGCGCGCAGGAAGCGATCGGTGCCGAGTACCGAGATCGCGCTGCTGGACGAGCGGCTGGCCTCGACCGAGCCGCCACCGGTGGGCACGAAGATGCGCGACACGTACACCCGCTTGCCGCCGTTCTCGAAGAACAGCCGCACCGCGTGGGCGAGCTGGTTGGTGGTGGGCACGCCACCCAGCAGCAGGTCATTGCCATCGCCGAAGTGGCGCTGGAATTCCTCGAAGCCGGTGACGAGGGTGGGCAGGCCAGCGGTGGGGCCGAAGCGGGCCTGGCCGACGAAGCCGGCGGTGGAGGTCGCCACGCCCTCGATGGACTTGGCGCGGAAGCTGGTTTCTTCGACGTAAACTCCCGGGGCTAGGTATTCAGGCATTTCGAGCCTCCATCTTGGCTAGGGTAACAACTCGATATCCAGCCGGACCCGTGCGCCGACCGAAACCGAAGCGGGCGGATTCTGGCCGCCGACCTGCGGGTGCAGGGTGCCGCCAGCGTCACGCAGTTGGAAGTCGCGCGGCAGGAACAGCGCATTGCGCTGGGCCGCGGTGAGTCCGAAGACATTGGCCGGTTGTCCGGCCAGAAAACCTTTGGTCGCGAGCGCGGTGGCTAGGGCCGGGCGCGGGGCGAACACGCTGAGGGCGCGGTCGAAGGCGCGCAGCGGTGGGGTCACGCTGCGGTCGATGACCTCGAAGGGCAGCACCAGCAGGTAGCTGCCGTCGGGGCCGCTGAGGGCGGTCACGCTGTCGGCGGCGCCGCCCTGCACGGTGGCGACGGTGAGCAGCGCGCCGGGCACCGGCCGGCCGGCATCCCGCAGCACGCCCCACAGGGCGCTGGTGCCGGGGGGCAGGGCCATGGTCAGGCCGGGGCGCAGGGCAGCTTCGGGGTAGGCCGGGGCGGGCACCGCGGGGGGTGTTTCGCCGGCTTCGAGGGCGGCTTTGAGATCGGCCCGGTCGGGCACGGTGGCGGTGATGGCCTGGGGCTGGTAGCGGCCGGTGGGGTCGTCGATCTCGATGCGGGCTTCGCCGGCCGGGATGTCGAGGAAACCATAGAGGCCGGTGGATTGGTGCCACAGGGGCTGTTCGGCCTGGCCGGCGACGCGCACCCGCAGGCCGGGGATGGGGGTGAGGCCGGGGTCGGTGCCGTCGGTGAGATAGCGCCTCACCTTGACCGCCAGCACGCCGACGGCGGCGATGCGGTCTGGCGAGTGGCGGGCGGCCCAGCCGAGGGGCGTGTCGGTGGCAGCGAGCATCACGGCACCTGGGGTGTGAACACCAGCGTGCGCGAATCGGCGATGGCCGGATCGGGCCGCTCGCGGGCGGCGAGCCGGGCGGTGCGCACGACGTAGGGCACCGACAGCTGGTAGGGCGGCTCGAGGCTGTCCCACAGGCGCAGCATGTCTTCGGTGCTGAGGTGGTTGATCGCGACCCGCAGGCTGTCTTCGGGCTCCCACGGGTAGGCCGGGTCGAGGAGCGGGCCGGTGATGAGCGCGTGGCGGTCGAGGATGTCCATGCAGCGCGCCAGCATCACCTGCTCGCCTTCGGCGTTGCGCTGGCCCCACACGGTGAGCAGGTAGTGCAGTTCGAGCCCGAGGGCCTGGCGGCGGGGCGCGTTGGGGGCGAGGCGGGGGAGATCGACGTTGCGCCGGGATTCATCCACCTCGACGCGGTAGAGGAAGAGCGCAACCTTGTTGGTGATGGTGCCGGTGAAATTGCGGGTGGAGAACAGCTGGACATCGTAGCCGTCGAGCCCGCCCGTGGCCACGAGCTGATCTTCGATCAGGCGTCGGAGGGTGGCGCTTGTCCCGGCTATGAACATTTCATCGTTTTCCCTGGCGAGGCCATTGGTACGACGTTGGATGCCTGCGTGCCGCCGTTGCCGATCAGCACATCTCAATATGAAAGCTACACCTTTTTGGCGAAAGGTAAAACCTCGGAAGCGGGAAGAAACAGCTTGGCAACATGTCGGCCCCCCGCGAACGGGGGCTGTCACGGAAAATGGCGCCTTTCAAGGCGCGAACGGCTGCCGGCATGTCAGGATGATTGATGGAAACGCTCGCCCTGACTGCCTCTGCCAGTGCAGTCAAGCACATGCAAATTGGCAAATCAAGGCGGGCTGCGGCTGGCCGACGAACGGCGCCGCCGGGCCCGCGCGGGGCGGAGCGTTCAGCCCGGCTGGCGCAGTTTCTTCTCGGCCCACAGGGCGCGGGCGAAGGCCTTCCAGGCGTCGCCGCCGTGGCTCTCGAAGCCGGCGGCGGATGCGCTCTCCTGCATCGTGCGCAGCATCAGCCCGGCGAGGCCGAAGAGCTCCAGCCTGGCGAGGCGGGCGTAGTCGAGGTGGTTCGTGTCGAGCGCCTTGTCCTTCTCGGCGGCGCCTGCAAAATCCAGCGCTTCCCGGGCAAGGGCGCGCACGGCATCTTCGTTGGTCCAGTCGATGCCCAGGGCGATGCCCTTGCGTTCGATCTCGAGTTCGATGTCTTTCGTGTCCTGGGCGTAGTTTTCAAAGCCGGCCATGGCGTGCTCCTTGTTCGATCCCCAAATGTGACACGGCGCCGTAGCGCCGTGTTCGGGTTTTTGGTGTGCCGATGTTTCAGGCCAGGGTGCCGTCCCGGTAGTCGGCCAGGGCCTGCTCGATCTCTTCGCGGGTGTTCATCACGAAGGGGCCGTACTGCACCACCGGCTCGCCCAGGGGCCGGGCGGCCAGCAGCAGGAAGCTCGCGCCTTCGGCGCCGGCCGTCACCTCGATGCGCTCGCCCGCCGACAGCACGCCGGCCTGGCGGGCGGGCAGCGTGCGGCCTTCGTCGCCCACCTGCAGGCTGCCGGCGTAGGGGTAGAGGAAGGCCGTGTGGCCGGCTTCGACCGACTGGGCGAAGGCCGCGCCGGCTTCTAGGCGCACGTCGAGGAACAGCGGCGCGGTGGATAGCCCCTGGATCGGGCCTGGCACCGGTGCACTGCTCACGCCATCGAGGGTGCCGGCGACGACCTTCACGCTGCCGCCGGGGATCGTCACCTCGGGGATCTCCTCGGGCTGGATGTCCCGGTAGCCGGCAGGCTTCATCTTCTCGGCGGCGGGCAGGTTGATCCAGAACTGAAAGCCGTGGAGGCGCCCGCTCTCCTGGAGCGGCATCTCCGAGTGGATGATGCCGCGCCCGGCGGTCATCCACTGGGCGCCGCCGCCCCGCAGGTGGCCGGTGTGGCCCAGGTGGTCGCGGTGCTCGAAATCACCGGCGAGCATGTAGGTGACGGTCTCGAAGCCCCGGTGCGGGTGGGGCGGAAAGCCGGCGATGTAGTCGTCCGGGTTGTCCGAGGCGAACTCGTCGAGCATCAGGAAGGGGTCGAGGCGCTGGCTGTGGCCGATGCTGCGCCGCAGCTTGACGCCGGCGCCGTCCGACACCGGGATGGAGGGGATGATGACGGTCAGGCTGCGGGTGGTCATGGCGTTCTCCGGTTGTCAGGCGGCCAGTTCGGCGACCTGGGCGTGGGCGGCGGCGAGGGCGGCAGACTTGCTGTCCTCACCCATGTTGAGGCCTTCGGCGTAGATGAATTCCACGTCGGTGATCCCGATGAAGCCGAGGAAGTCGCGGACGTAGGTGGTCTGGCTGTCCTTCGGGGTGCCGAAGTACTTGCCACCGCGGGCGGCGAGCACGGTCACCTTCTTGCCGGTGAGCAGGCCTTCGGGGCCATTGGCGGTGTAGCGGAAGGTGACGCCGGCGCGGGCGATGTGGTCGAAATAGGCTTTGAGCGTGGAAGGCACGCCAAAGTTGTACATCGGCAGCCCGATCACGATCTGGTCGGCCCGGCGGATCTCTTCGATCAGGGCGTCGGAGAAGGCGACGACGGCCTGCTGTGCTTCGCTGCGCGCTTCGGGCTTGGCCAGGAAGGACAGGAAGCGCTCGGCGTCCAGGTGCGGCACGGGGTTGGCGGCCAGGTCGCGGTCGATCACGGTGGCGCCGGGGTGGGCGGCCACGTAGGCAGCCACGAAGCGGTCGGCGAGCTGGCTGGACTGGCCCTGGTTGGAGAACAGGCTGGCGTTGATCTTGAGCAGGGTGGTCATTTTGAGGGCTCCGGTGGTGTTGGGATGTGTCTATTTAATGATTTACCGGAGCGATAAAAAAGTAGAAGATTTCGTTTAAAGCTATCTAATAATCTGATCAATGACCGTCACCCCCCATCTCAGCCTCGACCAATGGCGGGCCCTCATCGCCGTGGTGGAGGCCGGCGGCTACGCCCAGGCCGCCGAAGCGCTGTTCAAGAGCCAGTCGGCCGTCACCTACGCGGTGCAGAAGATCGAGACCGTGCTGGGCGTGAAGGCCTTCGAGATCCACGGCCGCAAGGCGGTGCTCACGCCCACCGGCCACATGCTTTACCGCCGGGCGCTGGCGCTGGTGGCCGAGGCGGGCGATCTGGAGCAGGCGGCGCGCAAGCTGTCGGCGGGCTGGGAGGCGGAGATCGGGTTGGCGGCGGAGGTGCTCTTTCCGCCGGATCTGCTGCTGGAGGCCCTGGCGCGCTTTGGCGCCGAGGCGCCGCGGACGCGGATCGAGGTGATCGAATCGGTGCTGGGCGGCACCGCCGAGGCGCTGCTGGGCGGGCAGGCCGACGTGGCGGTGACGCCCCACATCCCGCCGGGCTTTCTGGGTACGCCGCTGCTCGACATGCCGCTGCTGGCGGTGGCCTCGCCGGATCATCCGCTCCATCAGCTGGGGCGCGAGCTGGGCGAGAAGGATCTGCGCCCGTGGCGGCATCTGCAGGTGCGGGCCACGGGCTCGGTGCGCGACCGGCGCAGCACCACCGTGGAGGTGGAGCAGCGCTGGACCTTTGGCAGCATGGCCATGTCGATCGCCGCGGCCTGCGCCGGGCATGGCTTTGCGTGGTATCCGGAGGCCCACATCCTGCGCGAGCTGGGCGACGGGCGGCTCAAGCCGCTGCCCCTGGGCGGCGCCGAGCTGCGGCGGGTGACGCTGTACCTGGTGATCGCCGATCCGGATTGCGCCGGCCCGGGCGTACGACGGCTGGCGGAGATCCTGACCGAGGTGGCGACGGGGGCGTCGGGTTAGGATGGGCGCCCCAACTTGCTACGGAGCGCCACCATGAGCGATCGCCAGCCCATCATCCCGAAGGGGATGGAAGCGGTTTACGAAAAAATCCACTACGCGTCGGCCGTGAAGGTCGGCGACACCATCTATGTCTCTGGCCAGATCGGCCGGGACGAGCACATGCAGCTCGTCGAGCCCCGCGAGGCGCAGATCGTCCAGGCCTTCGAGAATCTCAAGAAGGTGCTGGCCGCCGCCGGTGCCGAGATGACCGACATCGTCGACCTGACCAGCTTCCACACCGACATGCGCGACCTGCCGCTGTTCATGGAGGTGAAGGACCGCTACCTGACCCGCGACTACCCGGCCTGGACGGCCATCGGCGCGGCCCAGCTGTGCGGCGTGCCGGGCTACATCATCGAGATCAAGGCCGTCGCGGTATTGCGGCGCTGATCCGCGCCAGCAGCGCGCAGCCCAGCCAGTAGATGGCGGCGAGGAAGAGCCAGGCTTCCAGATAGAACGGCCGCCATTCGCCATCCCCGGCGAGGGCGAGGCCCAGCGAGCCGGTGAGCTCGTACAGGCTCACCACGGTGACCAGCGACGTGTCCTTGAACAGCGCGATGGCGCTGTTGGCCAGCGACGGCGCCGCTGCCCGCAGCACCTGGGGCAGCACGATCCAGCGCTGGGTCTGCCACGCCGACAGGCCCAGCGCCGCAGCGGCGTCGAGCTGGCCGGGGCGGATCGCCTGCAGGCCGCCGCGGATGATCTCCGAGAGATACGCCGCGGCGAACAGCACGATGGCGATCAGCACCCGCCACAGCATGTCGAGCGCCATGCCTTCCGGAAAGAACAGCGGCAGCAAAAACGACGCCACGAACAGCGCGGCGATCAGCGGAATCCCCCGCGCCAGCTCCACATACGCCGTGAGCAGGCCGCGCAGCACCGGCAGCTTGGAGCGTCGTCCGTAAGCCACGGCGATGCCCAGGGGCAGCGCGCCCGCCATGCCGCCGGCGGTGAGGAGCAGGGTGAGCGGCAGGCCGCCCCACAGCTCGGTGGGCACCGGCGCGAGGCCGCCAAGGCCGCCGCCCAGCAGCGGAACGGCGACGACGGGCGACAGCGCCAGGGCGAGCAGCGCCGTGCGTCCGCCGATGCGCCCGAAAGCCACCGCCAGCCAGCTGGTGACGATCAGCCCGGCGGCGGCGATCGGGCGCCAGCTTTCGTCGCCGGGATAGCGGCCGAGCAGGATGAAGCGCGCCTTCTCGGCCACCACGCCCCAGCACGCGCCGGTGTGGTCGAGGGCGGTGCAGGCGGCGGCGTCGGGCCTGAATTCGGCGTTCAGCACCGCCCAGCGCAGCAGCGGCGGTAGCGAGACGATTGCCGCGGCGAGCACGAGCAGCGTGAGGATCGTGCTGAAGACATCACCGAACAGCCGGCGGAACAGGTTGGCTGTCATGCGACGCCGCCCCGCAGGCTGCGTTTTTCGAGCTGGTGGCTCACCGCCGCGCCGGCCAGCGACAGCAGCAGGTACACCGCGATCACGATGCTGAGGCATTCGATGGCGCGGCCGGTCTGGTTGAGGCTGGTGCCGGCCACCGACACCAGATCGGGGTAGCCGATGGCCACCGCCAGGGAGGCGTTCTTGAACAGGTTGAGGAGCTGGCTCGTCACCGGCGGCAACGCGGCGCGCCAGGCCTGGGGCAGCAGCACGAGGCGGAAAGCCTGGCGGGGCGTCATGCCCATCGCCAGGGCGGCGAGGCGCTGCCCGGGTGGCAGGGCCTCGACCGCGGCGCGCAAAATCTCGGCGATGTAGGCGGCGGTGTAGATCACCAGGCCGATCAGCATCGCCAGGTATTCCGGCGTGAGGCGGGCGCCACCGTCGATGCCGAAGCCGGCGGGTTCGGGGATCTCGAAGCCGGCTTCGCCCCACCAGGGCATGGCCAGCCCGGATTTGCTGAGGAACACGCCGGGCGCGAGGCGTAGCGCCGCGTTGGAGGCGGGCAGCAGGTCGGTGAGGATGAAATACCACGCCAGCAGCTGGAGCAGCAGCGGGATGTTGCGAAAGGCATTCACGAAGGCGCTGGCGAGGCCGCGCACCAGCGGATGCTCGGCGAGCCGCCCGAAGCCCACCAGCACGCCCAGCCCCAGGGCCAGCGCGGCGCCGGGCAGGGCCAGACGCAGGGTGTTGGCGAGGCCGGCGGCGAAGGCCAGCAGGGTCGAATCGCTGGCGTCCAGCGGGATCGCGCTCTCGCCCAGGGTGAAGCCGGCGGGCTCGAGCAGGAAGTCGAAGCCGCTGCGGATGCCGCGCTGGGTGAGGTGGCCGGCGGTGGTCGTGACGAGCAGCGCCAGCAGGCCGGCGACGGCGAGGACGATCAGCGCCTGGACGGCGATGCGGGAGAACGATTTTGTGTGCATTGCGGGTGGCGCGGGCGCGGGTCCCGCGACGGAATCAGCGCAGCGGCAGGCCGTACATCAGGCCGCCCTTGTTCCACTGGGCGTTGAGGCCGCGGGGCAGCTTGAGGGGCGAGCCGGCGCCCACGTTGCGCTCGAAGATCTCGCCGTAGTTACCGCCGGCCTTGACGGCGCGGGCGGCCCATTCGCGATCGAGGCCGAGGTTCTTGCCGAGGTCTTCGCCCACGCCGAGGAAGCGTTGCACCGCCGGATCGGGCGAGGCCTTGAGGGCGTCCACCTTGGCCTGGGTGATGCCCAGCTCTTCGGCTTCGACCAGCGCCTGGACCACCCATTTGACGATGGCGAACCACTCGTCGTCGCCGCGGCGTACCGCCGGGCCGAGGGGCTCCTTGGAGATGACTTCGGGCAGCACCAGGTAGTCGTCGGGGTTGGGGGCTTCCTTGGTGCGGATGAAGGCCAGCGCCGAGGCGTCGGTGGTGTAGGCCTGGCAGCGGCCGCTGAAGAAGGCCTTGATGGACGGCTCGAACTTCTCGAAGACCACCGGTTTGACCTTGATGCCCTGGGCGCGGAACCAGTCGGCGAGGTTGCGTTCGGTGGTGGTGCCGGACTGCACGCAGATCTCGGCGTTCTTGAGCTGTTTGGCGCTGGTGACCTTGGACTTCTTTGCCACCAGGAAGCCCTGGCCGTCGTAGTAGGTGACGGCGGTGAAGTGCAGACCCAGGCCGGCGTCGCGGGTCAGGCTCCAGGTGGTGTTGCGGGAGAGGATGTCCACCTCGCCCGACTGGATGGCGGTGAAGCGCTGCTGGGAGTTGAGGGGCACCCAGCGCACCTTGTTCGGGTCGCCCAGCACCGCTGCGGCGATCGCCCGGCACACGTCCACGTCGAGCCCGCGCCACTGGCCCTGGCTGTCGGCGGCGGAGAAGCCGATCACGCCGGTGCTCACGCCGCAGGCGAGCTGGCCCTTGGACTTGATGGCGTCGAGGGTCTTGCCGGCGTGGGCCGGCGTGACGAAGGTGGCGAGGAGCGCGGCGGTGGCCGCGGCAAGGGTGCGGATTCGGAACATGGCAGGGGACGCGGAGAGGCCGGAGCCCCGTAGCTTACGGGCGCGGGGCCGGCGGTGCCAAGCGGCCCGAGCCGGCGGCGATCAGCGCGGGAAGTACATCCTGGCCTTGTCGAGCTTGTACGACCAGGGCAGGCCGGCGTTCTTCCAGCCATTCACGACGCGCTGGCCGGCCTTCGGGCCGTCCTTGGCGGTGTCGCCCTCGAAGCCATCCACCACGCTGTAAACACGGGTGTAGCCGGCGTTGGCGAGGAGGTCGGCGGCGTGGGCGCTGCGGTCACCCGAGCGACAGATGAGGATCACCCGGTCCGTCTTGGTGAGCCCCTTCTGTTTGAGGCGGGTCTCGGCTTCGGTCAGGAAATCGCTGTTGGCCATCAGCTGGTACATGCCCCGGCGGTCGTCCCAGTCGGTCATCAACTCCTGGTGTTCGACGTAGGGCACGAGGGCGTCGGCATCGCTGGGCATGCCCACGTACATGGCTTCGGCGCGGGTGCGGACGTCGAGGAAGAGGGTTCGGGCCGGTTCGCGGGAATAGATGTCGTGGGCTTCGCGGGCGGTGAGGTAGAGCTGGAGCCGGCTACGCTTGATCTCGGGCACACTGGCGGGGTCCACCTGGGCCGTGCCCGGCAGGGGAAGACCGATGACAAGCAGCGCGATCATGGCGCTGGCGGCAAAATGTTTCATACTTCCTCCGTGGATTTCATCCGATCAACCTCCGGAGAGGCAGACCATGAACGCAACGCAATTCCTGATGCTGGCGGCCGGCCTTACGGTGGCCGCGGGCGCCTGGGCCGGCAGTCCGGCCGCGGGCGAAAAGCTGGTGACCGAAAAAAACTGTGCCGCGTGCCACCAGCGCCTGATTGGCGGTGATGGCTCGAAGCTTTACCTGCGCAGCGACCGCAAGGTGAAGAGCCTGTCCCAGCTCCACGCCCAGGTGAGCTTTTGCAGCAGCCAGCTCAAGACCGGCTGGTTTCCCGAGGATGAGGAAGACGTGGTCGCCTGGCTCAATCATCGCTACTACCAGTTCAAGTAGGCCGCGAAAGCGGCGCTTGCTTCAGTGGGCCGCCGTGGCGTCGAGCCCCTGAAGCACCCGCTTCTCCAGATAGCCGCCGTATAGCCCCACGCTGTCACCGCCCAGCAGCGCTTCGGCGCGTACCTGCCCGCCCTTGTCGAGAAACAGCACCGTCGGCGCAAACTTGACGCCGTAGCGGCGGGCCACGTCGGCCTGGCGCGCGAGGGTGCCGTCGAAATCGGTGATCGGGCGGGGGCTGCTGATGGACACCTCGCGGATGCGCACCCGGTCGCGAAAGCGCGGGTCGTCGGGCAGGGCCGGCAGGTAGGCGTCGCGGATCGCCACGCAGTAGGGGCAGTCGGGCAAGCTGAAGAGGACGACGTAGAGCACGTCGGGCCGGGCGGCAGGATCGTGGAGCCGTGATCCGAGCGGCCCCTTGGCGGAAGCGGGCGAGCCGGCCAGGGCGAGGCTGAAGGCGAGGATCAGGGCGGACAGGCCGGCGCGCATCGGATTTGCGGGTGAGGGATTCAGCGGGCGAGGGATTCGCGCTCCAGGGTGAGATAGGTGCCGTAGGCGTTGATCCGGTTGGCGGCTTCGAAGGCGGGGAGATTGCTGAAGCGCCGCCAGTCGGTGCGGGCGTAGGCTTCGTCGAAGGGGACCATCTCATCCACCGCGCGGCCCATCTGCTCGCGCAGGTAGGTGAGGTAGTCGCGGGTGAGGGTGAGGTCGGCGGCGGCGTTGGTGGAGTGGCGGCCGTGGCCGGTGACGAGGATCTTCGGCTTGAGGGCGGCGAGCTGGTCGATGGCGACGAGCCAGCGGCGGCTGTCGGCGCTGCCCACGAAGGGAATCCGCCCGGCAAAGAGGATGTCGCCGCAGAACACCACGCCGTCTTCATCAACGCTGACCATCAGGTCTTCGGACGAATGGGCCGGGCCGAGGAAGCTCACCCGGAAGTGCAGCCCGCCTTCCTCGAAGCGGGTGTCGCCGTCGAGCCAGTGGTCGGCCTCGACGAGGCGGGTGGATTCATCCACCCACGGAAAGAGATCCTGTCGGCGCTGGGCGAGGCGGGCGGCGGCTTCGCCGCTGGTGAAGTAGTCGCGCCCGGCCCGGTGGGCCCATACCTGTGCGCCGGCGGCCTTGAAGGCCGGCAGGCCGTAGAAGTGGTCGGCGTGGAAGTGGGTGAGGATCACGCGGCGGATCGGCTTGTCGCTGATCTTGCGGATCGCGGCGAGGAGCGCCTCGCCCAGGGGCGGTGTGCCGAGGGCGTCGATCACCACCACGCTGTCCCGGGTCACCACGAAGCCGGCGTTGCTGTTGAAGCCCTGATTGGCGCCGGACGCCATGCCCGAATCGCCCAGCACGTACCACGCGTGTTCGGAGACCCGGATGGGATTGAGTTCGGCCGCCGCGGCCAGCCCGGCGAGCAGCGGGACAAGGACGGCGACGATGACCCGCAGCCAGGCGGGGAGGGATGCGTTGCGGCGGCTCATCGTCGTCTCCTTGATCGGGTTGGCACGGGCCTTCAGGCCATGCCGGGGTTGCCGGCCATGCCCTTGAGGGTGGGCAGGTTGAGGGGCCGGGCACGGATCACCTTCTGACCCTTGAGGTAGCGGGCGACCAGATCCCACACCGCCTCGCCGCCGGCGTTCTTGGCGTCTTCCGACACCGGCGCCCAGCCAGCCACCTTGTAGGTCTTGCTGGCGTCGATGGGCTTGCCGCCAAGGCGCATGTCGGTGATGCGTTTGCCCATCCCGGCGTTGGGGTCGCAGGCGTACTGCAGGCCGCCCACGCGCACCATGTCACCGCCCTGCTGGTAGTACGGGTCGGGGTTGAAGAGGTTGTCGCAGACGTCCTCGAGCACGGTCTTGATCTGCTCGCCGCTCATCATCGTCACCGTGGTCCACGGGTAGGTGATGGCGGTCTGGTCGAGGAGGTGCTCCATCCGGATGGTGTCGCCGGGCAGCAGGCTGGTGCCCCAGCGGAAGCCGGGCGAGAAGGCGATCTCGGCGTTCTTCTCGGCGAGCAGCGCGTCGAGGATGAGCTGGTCCCACGAGCCGTTGAAGTTGCCGCGGCGGTACAGCAGGCCTTCGCTCACCGCGAGCTTCTCGGCCAGCTTGCCCTCGTACGGTGCGCGCATCTTCTTGATGAGGGCGTCCATCGTCGGGTCGGCGGGGATCAGGTTGGCGAAGACGGGCAGCAGCTTGTAGCGGAAGTCCACCACCTTGCCTGCCTTCACGTCGAGATCGAGCACGCCGAGGTACTTGCCGTTGGAGCCGGCGTTGGTGACCAGCGTCTGGCCGCCGGCGTTCTTGACGATGACCGGGGCCGGCACGCCGTCGTGAGTGTGGCCGCCGAGGATTGCATCCACGCCGCGCACCCGGCTGGCCATCTTCAGGTCCACGTCCATGCCGTTGTGGGACAGCACGACGACCACCTGGGCGCCGGCTGCGCGGGCTTCGTCGACCACCTTTTGCAGGTTGTCGTCCTGGATGCCGTAGCTCCAGTTTGGCACCTGCCAGCGGGGGTTGGCGATGGGCGTGTAGGGGAAGGCCTGGCCGACGATGGCCACCGGCACCCCGTTGATGTTGCGGATCACGTAGGGCTTGAACACCGGGTCGCCGAAGTCGGCGGTCTTGATGTTCTGGGCCACGATATCCACCTTGCCGGCGAAATCCTTCTCCTCGATCTCCTTGACGCGGGCTTCGCCGTAGGTGGCTTCCCAGTGGAGCGTCATCACGTCCACGCCCAGCGCCTTGCAGGCGTCGACCATGTCCTGGGCGTTGGTCCACAGGCTGAGGCCGGAGCCCTGCCAGGTGTCACCGCCATCCAGCAGCAGGGCGCCGGGGCGGCTGGCCTTGAGCTGTTTGACCAGCGTGGCGAGGTGGGCGAAGCCGCCGACCTTGCCGTAGGTTTTGGCGGCCTTCACGAAATCGAGGTAGGTGAAGGCGTGGGCCTCCGGCGTGCCGGGGCGGATGCCGAAGTGGCGCAGCAGGTTCTCGCCGATCAGGTGCGGCACCTGGCCGGCCATCGGGCCGATGCCGAGGTTCACGTCGGGCTCGCGGAAGTGGATCGGCAGGAGCTGCGCGTGGCAGTCGGTCATGTGGAGCAGGCTCACCGAGCCGAAGCGCGGCAGGTCGTACATCCGCGCGGCGGCCTTGGCGGCTTCGGACGGGTTGCTGTGCAGCGCCAGCCCGCCGGCCGCGGCGACGGCCAGCACCTGGAGGAAATCCCGACGGTTCATGGACATGCGGTGGACTCCGTTCTCAATCTTTGTTCACGGGCGATTCGGGATCGACCAGGAAGGCGACGATGTGGGTGATCTGCTCGGGCGTCAGCCAGTTGTGCAGCCCGAAGCGCGGCATGTTGGTGCACGCGGTGAAGGCGTTGGAGTTGTAGATCTTGTCGTAGGTGTACTTGACGATCTCGTCGCTGTTGCCGCGCAGCTTGCCGAAGTGCTGCAGGCTCGGGCCGATGGTGCCGTAGGCGACTTCCTTCTTGGCCAGCTGGTGGCAGGCGTAGCAGTTGCCGCCACGTACGCGGCCGGGCGGGTCGGGCTGGATGAAGCCGATGTGGCCGCCGGTGCCCACCGCGGCGAGCTTTTCGCCTTCCTTCCAGTCACCGATCAGCTTGCCCTCGACCGGGTAGCGGATGGTGGCCTGCTGGGTCTTTTCGATGAGGGCGCGCACTTTGGCGGGCGGGTTGTCCTTGTACTGGCTGCACAGGCGCATGGCCTCGTCCTGGTCGAGACGGGTCATCCAGTATTTCGGGTTGTCGGCGCGGAAACTGCTGCGGAAGATCTGTTCGGCCTGGAAGGCGATCGGATCGGCGGCGTGGATGCCCGTGGCGCCCAGGGCGAGGAGGGCGGCGATGAAGGTGTTTTTCATGGTCGTCTCCGGGGCTCAGCGCTTGATGCCAGGGGTCTGCATCACGGTGCCGCTGGCTGTCTTCTGGAGGAAGACTTCCAGCGCGATGGTGGATTCGGCGAGGTACTTGGGCTCGGGCCAGCGGGCCTGGCGCATGCAGTCGATCAGGCGGCGCTGCATGGTCCACACCGCGCCTTGCGAGACGCGGTACGACGGCCAGGTGCTCATGGCGGTGCCGGCGCCGGCCTGGGTGGTGAGGTTGCCGAGCTCCTGCAGGCGGATGCGCTTGCCATCCTGGCCGTGGCAGATGGCGCAGGAGAAATCCTGCGGGCCGCTGCGGCGGTAGAAGATGTATTCGCCCACCTTGGCCATCCGGGCTTCTTCCGGGTGGCGGGCCGGCACGTTGATCTTCACGCCGTTGGATTTGCCACCGATGTAGGTGACCAGCGCCTCGATGTCGGAATCCTGGCCGGGCTTGGAGAACCAGTTCTTCGTGGCCTCGGCTTCGGTGAAGCCCTGCAGGCTCATCATGCAATGGACGACGCGGGATTCGGCGTCCATCACCTTTTTGGTGTCGGCAAAGTAGCGCGGGAGCTGGGCATAGGCACCGTCGAGCTTGCCAGGGCCGAGGCCCATGTCGCACTGCTCGAGGCTGGCGTTCTTGGGGCCGCGCGGTTTCTTCCAGAGTTCCTCGCCCTTGGCTTCGAGGAGCTCGGCCGGGTTGCCGTCGGCCAGCATCTCCCGGTATCGGGCGATCTCGTCCATCGTCGAGCCTTGGCCGAAGGCTGGGCCGGCGAGGGCGAGGGCGGCGGTGGCCAGCGCGGTGCGCAGGTTGGGCTGCATGTGTCTTCCTCCTTCTGGTGGGGGGCCTGCCGCCTTGGGGCGGTCTGTGGTCGGCTTGCGGGGGCGCTGCCGCCGGGTGGCCGGCGGCAGCGGGCGAAATGACGCCTCAGGCGATCTGCACTTCGTCGGTGCGCTTGTCGCCCTTGCTATCCACCCAGCTCACGGTGAGCTTGTCGCCCTTGGCGCCGCCCTTGAACTTGAAGGCGAGGTAGGGGTTCTTCGAGATCGCCGTGCCAAACTGGCCGGCCAGCACCTGGCGGCCGTTGTGCTCGGCGGTGATCTCGGTGATGAAATGGGCCGGGACCAGGTTGCCGGACGAATCCTTGCGCTGGCCGGTTTCCATTTCGTGGCTCATCAGCACCTTCACTTCGGTGATGCCGTCCTTCGCGCTCGCGCGAATCTTCATCGGATCTGCCATTTCGATTCCTTTCTGTAATGAAGCGCGCAGGGCTCAGCCGCCGCAGCCGCCGAGGGTGACCTTGATTTCCTTCTTGGCGATGAAGAACTTGCCGCCAGCCTTGACGAGGGCGTACACGTCGGAAGTCTGGCCCATCTTCACGCGCGTCTGCACCGAAGGCTCGGTGCCGGCGGGGAGCATGAAGCTCGCGGCGAGCGGGTTGGGATTCTTCTCGACGAGGATGGCGATGGCTTCGACACCGGCCAGCGTCGACACCACGCCCACCGGGACCACGGCGCCGTTTTCGGCGATGTCCGGGGCGGTGAGCTGCACGTCCGCCGAGTTGGCCGGCGCGGTGGCGCCGAGGGCCTTGAGGGTCTCGTCGATGGTCTTGGCGTCGAAGGCAGCCTTGTTCCATTCGGCGCGGGCCTCGCCCGGGGTGATCAGGCCGGCGGCGGCCAGCAGGCCGAACAGGCCGAGCCCGCCGCCTGCCTTCAGGATTTCACGGCGTTGGTTGTTCATGGGTCTCTCTCCTTGGTTGATCCTGGGTTACTGCGCCTTGGCGCCAGACATGATCCACTTCACGAGGCGCCGGATGTCGTCATCCTTGAGCTGGCTCTGGGGCGGCATGGGGATCGCCCCCCATGCGCCCTGGCCACCCGCTCGCACCTTCGCAGCCAGTTTGGCCTCGGCGTCGGCCTGGCCCTTGTAGCGGGCCGCGACCTCGTTGTAGCCGGGGCCGACGATCTTGTTCGCCACCCCGTGGCAGGCCATGCAGCCGTTGTCGCTGGCCAGCTTGGTCGCGGCGGCGTTTTCGCTCTGGGCTGCGGGCTTGACCTCGGCCGGCGCCTTGCCCGACGTATCCTTGCCGCGCACCGGGCCCACCGGGCGGTTCTGCTCGGCCAGGTTGCCGTGGGCGGTCTCGGCATACACCGGAAGCAGGGAGCCCACCTTCACCTCGGTCTTGCAGTTGCTCATGCAGGCCGTGTTCTTCACATCGGGCTTGCCGCCGTTGCCGATGCCGCCCTTGCTGGCGGGCGCACCGGGCCACATGCCGTGGTTGGTGGTCATGCCATTGCGGTTGGGCATGCGGGCCTGGGCTTCGGCGATGTTCTTGTCGGACAGCACGAAATCACCCGGGACGATCTCGGCCAGGTTGAGCAGATAGGCCACCAGCCCGTACACCTCGTCGTTGGTGAGCGACTTGGGCGTGGTGAGGGGCATCGCCCGGTTGATGTAGTCGAACAACGTGGAGACGGTGGCGACCTTCATGATCGCGCTGCGCTGGGGGGCGTCGCCCTTGACCAACGACAGCACATGGCCGGTCTTCACGTCGTCCTTGGTGGTGCCGCCGATCAGCGGGGTGTGCACCTCGTTGGATTCGCCGAAGCTGCCGTGGCAGGACGCGCACTTGGCCTCCCAGGTTTCCTGGCCCTGATCGACGCTGCCGCTGCCGGGGCGCAAGCCCTTGAAGTCGGGGCGCACGTCGATGTCCCAGGCGTGGATCTCGGCCGGTTTGGCAGCCCGGCCGACGCCGGCGTATTTGCCATCGGCCAGCGCGCCAGTGGCGCAGGCGGCCAGGGCGATCATCGCAACGCGGGTGAGCGATTTAGAGAACCTGGACATTGCTCACCTCCCCGCTTTCAGCCACCTTCCAAGACTGGATGGCGTTGTTGTGGTAGATCGACTTGGTGCCGCGCACCGCGCGCAGCTGGCCGTACGACGGCTGGACATAGCCGGTCTCGTCCATCGCGCGGGATTGCAGGATGGCGGGCTTGCCGTCCCACACCCAGTCGATGTTGAAGCGGGTCAGGCACTTGGAATTGACCGGCCCTTCGATCCGCGCCCGGCGCCAGTTGATGCCGCCGTCGGTGGATACGTCAACCTGCTTGACCTTTCCGCGCCCGGACCACGCCAGCCCCGAGATGTTGTAGAAGCCTTTATCCAGCAGGATCTGACCGCCGGACGGGGTGGTGATGACCGACTTGCACTCCTGGGTGGAGGTGTACTGGCGGTGCTGGCCGTCGGGCATCAGGTCGATGTAGTGGATCGCCTCGTCCTTGGTGGCCCAGGGCTTGTCGCCCACCTCGATGCGGCGCAGCCACTTCACCCAGCTCACGCCCTGCACGCCGGGCACCACGAGGCGCAGCGGGTAGCCGTTCTCGGGGCGCAGCATCTCGCCGTTCTGGCCGTAGGCGACGAGCACTTCGTCGGACTGCACGAGCTCGATGGGGATGGTGCGGGTCATCGACGAGCCGTCGGCGCCCTCGGCGAGCACGTACTTCGCCTTCTTCCAGTCGATGCCGCAGTCTTCGAGGATCAGCCGCAGGGGCACGCCGGTGAATTCGGAGCAGCTGAGCATGCCGTGGCTGTACTGCACGGTGGGCACCGCCACGTTGCCCCATTCCATGCCGGTGTTGGCGCCGCATTCGATGAAGTGCATCCGCGACACCGGCGGCAGGCGCAGGATGTCATCGACGGTGTAGACCTTGGGCTGCTTCACGAAGCCGTCGTCGGTGCCGTGCACCATCAGGCGATGCTTCGACGGATCGATGTCGCTCCAGCCCTGGTGGTGGCGCTCGAAGTGCAGGCCCGACGGGGTGATGATGCCGAACAGGCCCTGCAGCGGCGTGAAGGCCACCGACACCTGCGACATCCGCGTGAGGCCCGGCGATTCCCGACGCTGAAGGCCTTTCTCGTACTGCGAGGGCAGGCCGTAGGGGCGGGCGGCGACAGGCTGGCCGAGGCTGGTGGTCCAGGGCGGCAGGGTCAGGATGTTGGGATCGCCGTCCTCGGCGCGCACGATGGCCGGGGTGGCCATGGCGGCGGAGGCGGTGAGGAAGGCTTTGCGCAGGAAGTCGCGGCGCCCGTCCTTGACCTCGGCGATGTCCGCTTCGGTCAGGAAGTGCTCGGGCGCCGGGCGCACGCGTCCGCGCTGGGTTGGCTGGTCTGCCATGGGTGTGTCTCTCCCTTGTTCCAGTGGTCGGTGTCGAGGGAGGCGGGCATCGGGGCGTGCGCCATTAAGTTTTTTTCTCCCTTGATCTCAAACAATTTATAACCATAAACTAATATAGTCAATTGCTAATATTGTTGCAGTGCAGAAGCGCGCACGGCGATACAAGCTTTGACGAAAGGCCGCACCACGACGGTCATGGCAGCTTGCCGATGCAGGCTGTCACGGAGAACAATAAGCTGGCTCAACTGCTCGCCGCGCCCGCGGCTTCAAGGAGGAGAAGTGATGAAACTGCTTCGATGGACTTCGGCCCTGTGCCTGGTCGGCGCGGTCGGTGCGGCCCAGGCCGCCGGCCAGCCCGACCCGAACCTGGCCCGCAATCTGGCCGCCACCTGCGCCAACTGCCACGGCACCAACGGCCGTGCGGTGGCTGGCGCCGGCAATGACGCGCTGGCCGGCGTCGACAAGGACAAACTCATGCAGAAGCTGCGTGACTTCCGGTCCGGCGCCAAGCCCGCGACGATCATGCACCAGATCTCGAAGGGCTATACCGAAGCCCAGCTCGAGCTGATCGCGGCGTACTTCGCCGCCCAGAAATGAGGGGGCCCGGAACCATGCAGAATCGACGCGATTTCCTGAAGACGGCCGCCCTTGCTGGCGGCGCGCTGGCCTTGCCGATGCTGGGCGGCTGCGCCCTGGGCGGAAGCCGGCCCCGCGGCCACGTGGTGGTGGTGGGCGGCGGTTACGGCGGCGCCACGGTGGCCAAATACCTGCGCATGTGGAGCGAGCGGGGCGTGGATGTGACCCTCGTCGAGCGTAACCCGCAGTTCATCTCGTGCCCGATCTCCAACCTGGTGATCGGTGGCGACAAGACGATGGCCGACATCACGATGAGCTATGACGGCCTGCGCAGCACCTGGGGCGTGAAGGTGCTGCAGGACAGCGTCACCGCCATCGACGCCGCCGGCCGCAAGGTGACGCTGGCCTCGGGCGGCGTGCTGAGCTACGACCGGCTGGTGATGTCGCCGGGGGTGGATTTCATGTTCGACCAGGTGCCGGGCCTCGAGACCGAGGCGGCCCAGGCGCAGGTGCTCCACGCCTGGAAGGCGGGCGCCCAGACGGTGGCCCTGCGCAAGCAGCTCGAGGACATGCCGGACGGCGGCGTGTATGCGCTGTCGATCCCCAAGGCGCCGTACCGTTGCCCGCCCGGGCCCTACGAGCGGGCCTGCCTGGTGGCCAACTACCTCAAGCAGAAGAAGCCGAAATCCAAGGTGCTGGTGCTCGACGCCAACGAGGAGATCACCTCCAAGAAGGGGCTGTTCACCAAGGCCTTCGAGAAGTACGCGGGCATCCTCGAATACCGCCCGAACAGCGAGCTGCGCGAGGTTGATGCAGCCAACCGCACCGCGATCCTCGAGTTCGACAAGGTGAAGGCCGACGTGCTCAACGTGGTGCCGCCCCAGCGTGCCGGCGACATCGCCGCCAAGTCGGGCGTCAAGCTCATCAACGGCCGCTGGGTGGACATCAACTGGCAGACTTTCGAGTCGGTGAACACCCCGGGCGTGCATGTGATCGGCGACGCGATCTTCCCGGCGCCGACCATGCCCAAGTCTGGCCACATGGCCAACCAGCACGCCAAGGTGACGGCCGCGGCGATCCTCAACCTGCTGTCTGGCGAGGCGCCCAACCCGGCGCCCGTGGTGATGAACACCTGCTACAGCTTCGTGGATTCGAAGAACGTGATCCACGTGACCTCGGTGCATCAGTACGACGCCGAGAAGAAGACGGTGCTGCCGGTGCCGGGCTCCGGCGGTGTGTCGGCGGCGGCCAACGAGATCGAGGGCAAGGCCGCGATGGCCTGGGCCCGCAACATCTGGGCCGACATGCTGGTGTAAGCCTCACCCGTACTCACGACGAAAAATCCGGCCACCTGATCCAGGTGGCCGGATTTTTTTCGCCGGGTCGCTGACGATCACTCCGTGATGGTGTAACCGCCGTCGGCGGTCCATTTGATCTCGGCGTCGATGAAGTAGGTTTGCAGCTGGGGCCGCAACTGCTTGGCCAGATCGTGGGCGTCGCCGCTGCGCCCGCCGGCACCGCAGAAGAAGACGATGGGTTTGTCGGACGGCAGTTCGGCAATCCGGCTTTCGAGGGTCTTGATCGGGAAGTTGATGGCGCCCTTGAAGCTGCCTTTGGCGAACTCCGCCGGATCACGCACGTCGATCAGGTGGATGGTGTCGGGTGCCTGACGGTATATCCGCTCGAAGGACGCAACGGTGATCGTGCTGGTGTCACGCCCGACCTGGATCGCGGGCCTGGCGGGCGTCTCGGACGTCGGGCCCGGGCCGTACAGGCGAACCCACTCGGGGTAGCCTTCGGGCACCACCTTGACTCGCGTGTAGCCCAGCTTCACCGCTCGTGCGGCCGAGTCTGAACTCAACGTGCAGGCGAGGCCTTCGCAGTAGAAGTACAGGGGGCTGGTCTTGTCGGTGGGCAGTCGGTCGATGAGTTTGTCGAACTGCAGATCCGGGATGCTGATTGCGCCGGGGATGTGCCCCTTGTCGTACTTGCGCTCCTTGGGGCGAGAGTCGATGAGCGTCATGGGCGCGCCTTCGTCCTGGAGCTTCTTGATGAAGGGGACGGAGACGGCACCGATGTGGCCCTGCTTGATCCAGTCGGGGTAGCCCGCGGCGTACACGTGAATCCGGGTGTAGCCGAGCTTCTCGGCCTTGAAGGCGGAGTTGTGACTGAGCAGGCATTCGAAGCCGTCGCAGTAAAAGATCAGCAGGGTTTGTTTGTCGGCCGGGAGCTTGTCAATGAGTTTCTCGAACTGGCTGTCCGGAATGTTGACGGCGGTCGGGATGTGCCCCGGATCGTACTTGCGCGCGGTGGGGCGTGAATCGACGATCAGGACGCCATCCGGTTTTGGGAGGACGGCATAGCCGGCGACGAAGCCGGCATCCACGAGCTGGTGATACCAGCCTTCCCTGGATGCCGTTGCAACGGGTGTTTCGGTCGCGTGTGCGGGGAGGGCAGAGATAAGACCAAGGGTTGCGATGGCGGCAGCAAGTGCAAGCGTTCGGTGGAGCTTCATGGACGTCTCCAATCGTGAACTTCGGGCGCCGGGCTTGAAATGGCCCCCGACTGGCCTGGGTGCAGATACCCGATTGATTTTCGCGCGAATACGTGGGGGTGATCGGACTAATCGGCAGCGTTCTGATCAAGGTCAAACGCTGCCGTGGTGGCAGGCTCCCCACGTGGCGGGCCGGCCACCGTTTGGCATCTATTCCAGCGTCGAGATGAAGCTGGAGACGGCCTTCACTTCGAGTTCGGTGAGCTTGGAGGCGATCGAGTGCATCACCGCGTTGTCGTTGTTGCGCTCGCGGGTGTTGAACTGCTTGAGCTGGTTCTCGATGTACAGCGCCTGCTGGCCGGCGAGGCGCGGCAGTTGCGGCGTGCCGTAACCCTTGGGGCCATGGCACGACACGCAGGCGGCCACGCCCGAATACTGGTTGCCCTTGGTGAAGATGTAGCGGCCCACGCCGGAGAGGTCCGGGTCGGCGCTCTGGCTGTGGGTGGCCGGCTTCTTCTGGAAGAACTCGCCCAGCGCCTTCATCTCTTCCGGGGTCAGGTCGGCGGCCATGCCGGCCATGGTCTCGCTCTTGCGCTTGCCGCTCTTGAAGTCGGCGAGCTGGCGGGCGATGTAGTCGGCGTGCTGGCTGGCGAGGCGCGGGTAGAGCGCCGAAGCGGCTTCGCCTTCCATGCCGTGGCAGATGAAGCAGCGCCCGCCGACGATCTCTTCGGCACGTTTCAGGTCGGCTGCCAGCGCACCGCCGGCGGCAAGCAGAAGCCCCAGCCCGGCGGCGATGAATCTCCCTTTCATGTGTGTCTCCTCGTTCTGGTTTTAGGTCGGGGAAAGACTATCAGAATCTGGTGATTTACTAAATTACCCGTGACTGGCTGGCGGCAACGCACGGGAACTGCCGGACGCGGCGCCCATCTGACAGAATGAACGCCAATCCAATACTGATCCGGGAGCCCGATTGCCGATGCGCCATGCTGCCTCTCTGACCCCGTCGCCGTGGGTCACCCGTTTTGCTTCACTGATCACCTCCGGCGGCGAAGTGCTCGACTTTGCCTGCGGGAGCGGTCGTCACGCGCGCTGGCTGGCGGGTCGGGGGTTTCGGGTCGAGGCGGTGGATCGGGACGCCGTGGCGCTCGAGCTGCTGGCCGGAGTGCCGCACCTCACCACCCGCGAGGCCGACATCGAGGAAGCGCCGTGGCCTTACGCCGGGCGCCACTTCGACGCGATCATCGTCACCAATTATCTCTTCCGCCCTCGGCTGCCCTTGCTGCTGACGGCCCTCAATCATGGCGGGGTGCTGATCTACGAGACCTTCATGGTGGGCAACGAGCGTTTCGGCAAGCCGAGCAATCCGGATTTCCTGCTGCGCAGTCACGAGCTGTTCGAGCGGGTGGCCGACACCTGCACGGTGCTGGCTTACGAGCAGGGCGAAGTGGCCGAGCCTAAGCCGGCGGTGATCCAGCGCATCTGCGCGGTGAAGGGGCACAACCCGTCGCTGCGTCTGCCCTGAGCGGGCGGCGCGAATCTAGCGCAGCAGCGGCTTGAGTTCGCGCCAGATGGTGTCGAGGATCTTCGGCTGCGCCTCGGCGGTGGGGTGGATGCCGTCCTGTTGGAAGTGATCCGGCTTGTCGGCGAAGCCGGCCATCATGAAAGGCACGAGCCGGACCTTGTTGGTCCGGGCGAGATCCTGATACGTCCTGGCGAACCGCGCGGTGTAGTCGGGGCCGTAGTTGGGCGGCATCTGCATGCCCACCAGCAGCACCCGTGCGCCGGCTTGGCGGCTGGCGTCGATCATTGCCTGCAGGTTGGCGTTCATGGCCGGGATGGGCAGACCGCGCAGGCCGTCGTTGGCGCCCAGTTCGATCACCACCACCGAAGGCCGGTGGGCCTGCAGTGCGGCCGGCAGCCGGCTGCGCCCGCCGGCGGTGGTTTCGCCGCTGATGCTGGCGTTTACAACCTTGAGGGGCAGTTTCGATTCATGCAGACGCAACTCGAGCAGCGCCGGCCAGGCTTCGGTGGGACGCAGGCCGTAGCCTGCCGACAGGCTGTCGCCCCACACCAGCACCGTGCCGGCAAAGGCGGGCGCTGCCATCAGCAGCAGGCTCGCCAGCAGGGTGCGGAGGAGGGCGACGGCGCGCATCAGGCGGAGATCTTGTCGGCGCAGTGGCCCTGGATGATCTGCATGAGCGGGGGGAACACCTTTGGGGTGCCGGCCACGATGTTGCCGGTGGTGAGGTAGTCGGATTCACCGGCCAGATCGCTCACCAGACCGCCTGCCTCGCTGATCAGCAGGCTGCCGGCAGCCATGTCCCACGGCGACAGGCCGAATTCCCAGAAGGCGTCGAGACGGCCGGCGGCCACGTAGGCCAGATCCAGCGACGCGGCGCCCGGACGGCGCAGGCCGGCGGTCTTCTGGGTGAGTTCCTTGAAGATGGCGAGGTAGGTATCGACGTTGCCGAACTGGCGATACGGGAATCCGGTGCCGACCAGGGCTTCCTGCAGGCGCAGGCGCTTGGAGACGCGGATGCGGCGGTCGTTCAGGAAGGCGCCAGCGCCCTTGGAGGCGGTGAACATCTCGTTGCGGTTCGGATCATAGACGACCGCCTGCTCGACCACGCCGCGGCGGGCCAGGGCGATGGAGATCGCGTACTGCGGGAAACCGTGGATGAAGTTGGTGGTGCCGTCGAGGGGGTCGATGATCCACTGGTACTCGGTCTCGGCCTCCGGGCCGGTCTCGCCGGACTCTTCTGCTAAAATGGCGTGGGTCGGATAAGCATCGCGCAGCACCTGGATGATGGCTTCTTCGGCTGCCCGGTCGACTTCGGTGACGAAGTCGTTGGGCGACTTGGATTCGACCCGCAGGAGTTCGACGTCGTTCGAAGCCCGGTTGATGACGGCGGCGGCACGGCGTGCGGCCTTGATGGCGATGTTCAGAGTGGGATGCATGGGTGTCTGGCAAGGTTGGCCGGCCCGGGCAGGATTGCCCCCACCGGTCGACACTAATTCGGAAACCCCACATTTTAATATGAACCACGATGGCGCGCTTGAGCGCGTGCGAGTCGTACTTTCCCGTACCAGTCATCCGGGCAATATCGGAGCCGCGGCCAGGGCCATGAAAACCATGGGTCTGTCG
This sequence comes from Zoogloea oryzae, assembly GCF_030161255.1. NCBI lineage: Bacteria > Pseudomonadati > Pseudomonadota > Betaproteobacteria > Rhodocyclales > Zoogloeaceae > Zoogloea > Zoogloea oryzae. The sequence goes on along the minus strand of NZ_BSPX01000012.1, from coordinate 46,349 downwards.
CAGCTGGTGCTCGTCTCACCCCATTCTTTCCCCGATCCGGTGGCCACCGCCCGTGCGGCGGGCGCCGACGACATCCTCGCCAACGCGCGGGTCGTCGGCAGCCTCGCCGAGGCGCTGGAGGGCACGGTGTTCGCTGCGGCGCTCACCGCGCGCCGACGCGAGCTCGCGGTGCCCATGAAGTGGGCGCGGGACGCCGCCGGCGACATCGTCTCGCGCACCAGCTTCGGTGACGTGGCGCTGGTCTTCGGTAACGAGACGGTCGGGCTCTCGAACGAAGACGTGTCCCTGTGCCACATGCCGGTGAAGATCCCGGTGAGCGCCGAATACTCGTCGCTCAACCTGGGGGCGGCGGTGCAGGTGCTGTGCTACGAGCTGCGGATGGCGGCGCTCGATCCGGGCGAGCCGCCGAATCTCGAATCCGAGCTGGCGACCTTCGAGCAGGTGGAGGGCTTCTTCAGCCACCTCGACCGGGCGATCACCGCCAGCGGTTTCTTCCATCCGAGCAACTCCAAGCGCCTGTGGCCGCGCCTGCGCCGGCTGTTCGGGCGGATCCAGCTCGAGAAGGACGAAATCAACATTCTGCGTGGAATGCTGACCGCCTTTGAAAAAAAGTAGACTAAAATAGTCGGAAATAAAAATCTCCCGCCCGGTTCCATCCCGGGCCGGCGGGGGCGGAAAACAGCGCGATTCGTTTCGGGAGTTCCCTTTCATGTTCAGTCGTCTGCGTGAGGACATCGCCAATGTGCTTGAGCGAGATCCGGCCGCACGCTCCAGGTGGGAAGTGCTCACCTGCTATCCCGGGATGCACGCCCTGTGGCTGCATCGTTTTGCCCATCTTGCGTGGACCAACGGTTTTCGCTGGGTCGGGCGTTTCAGCAGCCATGTGGGGCGGATGCTCACCGGCATCGAGATCCACCCCGGCGCGACCATCGGCCGGCGGGTGTTCATCGACCACGGCATGGGCGTGGTGATCGGCGAGACTGCCGAGATCGGCGACGACTGCACCATCTATCAGGGTGTGACCCTCGGCGGCACGTCCCTCTACCGTGGCACCAAGCGTCATCCCACGCTGGGGCGCGGCGTCGTGATCGGCGCCGGCGCCAAGGTGCTGGGTGGCTTCGAGGTGGGCGACGGGGCCAAGGTGGGTTCCAACGCGGTGGTGGTCAAGCCGGTGCCGGCAGGGGCGACCGCGGTCGGCAATCCGGCCCGTGTCATCGAGGCCGGCAAGGACGACGCCGCCCGGGCCCGCGAGGCCAAGGCCGAGCAGATGGGCTTCACCGCCTACGGCGTCACCCGCGATCTGGACGACCCGGTTTCCAAGGCGCTGCACGGCCTGCTCGACCACGCCGTCGAGACCGACCGGCGCATCCGCGTGCTGCTCGACAAGCTCGCCGAAGCGGGGATTTCGGTGGAAGAAGCCGCCAAGTCCGAAGACGCCTTCGACCCGCAAGGGCTCGGCAAGATGGTGGATTGAGCGGCCTGTGTTGCTGGCGTGAAAATAGTTGATCGTTTTTGTCGGGTTTGGTATTCTTGACTGAAACGTTCAACTATTAATTGCCCGCCCCCAGGAGCCACCATGAGACTCACCACCAAAGGTCGTTTTGCCGTCACGGCAATGATTGATCTGGCGCTGCGTTGTGCCGAGGGCCCCGTGACGCTGGCGGGCATCGCCGATCGCCAGAAGATCTCCCTTTCCTACCTCGAGCAGCTGTTTGGCAAGCTCCGTCGTTTCGAGCTGGTCAGCAGCGTCCGCGGCCCCGGCGGCGGCTACGCACTGGCCCGGGACATGGCGTCGATCACCGTTGCCGACATCATCGCGGCAGTGGATGAGCCGCTGGATGCCACCTCCTGCGGCGGCAAGGAAAACTGCAAGGACGAGCACCGCTGCATGACCCACGAGCTGTGGACCAACCTCAACCGTCGCATGTATGAATACCTGCACTCGGTGACGCTGGCCAACCTCGTCGAGCAGCAGCGCGCCAAGGCGGCACAGGTGTCGGTGCTTCACGACGAGCGCTCGGGTGCGTCCGCCAAGGGCGTCATCCAGGCAACGGCCTGATTTCACAGGAGCGATCGGTGTTTGCGCCGGTTTATCTCGATCACAATGCCACCACGCCCCTCGATCCGGCGGTGCGTGAGGCCATGCTGCCGTGGTTCGGCGAGCGCTTCGGCAACGCGTCGAGCCGCCACGAATACGGCCGCGCGGCGCGCAAGGCGATCGACGAGGCGCGGGCCCAGGTGGCCGCGGCCGTGGGTGCGCATCCCACCGAGGTGTTGTTCACCAGCGGCGGCTCCGAGGCTAACAATCTGTTCATCAAGGGCGCTGCGGCGCTGATGAAGCCGGGCCGCATTGCGGTGAGTGCCATCGAGCACCCCTGCGTGCGCGAGCCCGCCCGGCAGCTGGTGCGCCAGGGCTGGCAGTTTGACGAGATCGCGGTGGATGGGGCAGGGCGGATCGACCCGGCGGCTTTCGAGGCGTGTCTCGCCGGCAAGCCGAAGCTGGTGTCGGTGATGCTTGCCAACAACGAAACCGGCGTAATCCAGGATGTCGCCGCGCACGCCAAGGCAGTGCGCGCTGCCGGTGGCTGGATGCACTGCGACGCGGTGCAGGCGCTGGGCAAGGTGAAGGTGGATTTTCGCGCCCTGGGCGTGCAGGGCCTGACGCTGTCGGCCCACAAGATTTACGGCCCGCTGGGCGCCGGGGCGCTGGTGATCGACAAACGTGTCGAACTCGCGCCGCTGGTGGCCGGCGGTGGCCAGGAGCGCAACCTGCGTTCCGGCACCGAAAACGTGATGGCCATCGTCGGCTTCGGCAAGGCCTGCGAGCTGGCCGCGGCGGCGGTCGAAACCCGCGCCGTGCAGATGGCGGTGCTCCAGCAGCGGCTCGAAGCCGGGCTTGCCAGCATGGGCGCGCAGATTTTCTCGGCAGACGCCCAGCGCCTGCCCAACACCACGTTCTTCGCGATCGGCGGTGTGGATGGCGAGACTCTGGTCGGAAAGCTCGACCGGGCCGGATTTGCGGTGGCCAGCGGCTCGGCCTGCTCCAGCGCCAATCCCGAGCCGTCCCACACGCTGATGGCGATGGGCGTCGAGGCGGGCCTGGCCCGCTCGGCGGTGCGCGTGAGCTTTGGCGCCGGCAGCACCGGGCGCGACGTGGATGACTTTTTGACGGCCCTGGGCGAGATGCTCGCCGGCCTCCGAACGCTTGCCGCGATGGCGGTCTAAGTTTCTGAACGGTTTAAAATTTTTGCTGTACGGAGAAGATGAAGATGCTCAAGTTTCCGATCTACCTCGATTACTCGGCGACCACGCCGGTGGATCCCCGCGTCGCGGAGAAGATGATCCCCTACCTCACCGAGCTGTTCGGCAACCCGGCATCCCGCAGCCACGCCTTCGGCTGGACCGCCGAGAAGGCCGTTGAAGAGGCCCGTGAGGAAGTCGCGGCGCTGGTGGGTGCCGACTCGAAGGAAATCATCTGGACCTCCGGCGCCACCGAATCCAACAACCTGGCGATCAAGGGTGCAGCCCATTTCTATTCCGGCAAGGGCAAGCACATCATCACCCTCAAGACCGAACACAAGGCCGTGCTCGACACCGTGCGCGAGCTTGAGCGCGTCGGCTTCGAGGCCACCTACCTCGACGTGAAGGAAGACGGCCTGATCGACCTGGACGTGCTGAAGGCAGCGATCCGCCCGGACACCGTCCTGGTGTCGGTGATGTTCGTGAATAACGAAGTCGGGGTGATCCAGCCCATCGCCGAGATCGGCGAGATCTGCCGCGAGAAGGGCATCATCTTCCACGTGGATGCGGCCCAGGCCACCGGCAAGGTCGAGATCGACCTCTCCAAGCTGAAGGTTGATCTGATGTCCTTCTCGGCCCACAAAACCTACGGCCCGAAGGGCATCGGCGCGCTTTACGTGCGTCGCAAGCCGCGCGTGCGCCTCGAAGCCCAGATGCACGGCGGCGGCCACGAGCGTGGCTTGCGCTCCGGCACCCTGGCCACCCACCAGATCGTCGGCATGGGTGAGGCCTTCCGCCTGGCCCGCCTCGAGATGGCCGAAGAGAACAAGCGCGTCGGCGCCCTGCGTGACCGCCTGCTGAAGGGCCTCAGCCAGATCGAGGAAACCTTCGTCAATGGCGACATGGTCCATCGCGTGCCCCACAACCTGAACATCAGCTTCGCCTACGTGGAAGGCGAATCCCTGATCATGGCGATCAAGGACATCGCCGTGTCGAGCGGTTCGGCCTGCACCTCGGCGAGCCTCGAGCCCTCGTACGTGCTGCGCGCCCTGGGCCGCAACGACGAGCTCGCCCACAGTTCCATCCGTTTCACCATCGGCCGCTTCACGACGGACGAGGAAATCGACTATACAATCGACTTGCTGCAGCGCAAGGTCGGCAAGCTCCGCGAACTGTCGCCCCTGTGGGACATGTTCAAGGAAGGCATCGACCTTGACACCGTGCAGTGGGCAGCGCACTGACAGGAGAGCAAAAATGGCATACAGCGAAAAGGTTCTGGACCACTACGAGAATCCCCGTAACGTCGGTGCTTTCGGCAAGGAAGACGACGGCGTGGGCACCGGCATGGTCGGCGCCCCGGCGTGTGGCGACGTGATGAAGCTGCAGATCAAGGTCGGCAAGGACGGCATCATCGAAGATGCCAAGTTCAAGACCTACGGCTGCGGCTCGGCGATCGCTTCCAGCTCCCTCGTCACCGAGTGGGTCAAGGGCAAGACCCTCGACCAGGCGCTGGAGATCAAGAACACCGCCATTGCCGAAGAGCTGGCCCTGCCGCCGGTGAAGATCCACTGCTCGATCCTGGCCGAAGACGCCATCAAGGCGGCGGTCGAGGATTACAAGAAGAAGCACAACGGCTGACAAGGAGTTCGATCATGGCAGTAACCCTGTCCGACAAGGCAGCAACCCACATCGGCAACTTCATCGCCAAGCGCGGCAAGGGTGTCGGCATCCGCCTCGGCGTGCGCACGTCGGGCTGTTCCGGCATGGCGTACAAGCTCGAGTTTGCCGATGAGGTGCTGCCCGAGGACATCGTCTTCGAAAGCCACGGTCTCAAGGTGCTGATCGACCCGAAGAGCCTGCCCTACATGGACGGCACCGAACTCGACTTCGTGCGCGAGGGCCTCAACGAAGGCTTCAAGTTCAACAACCCGAACGTGAAGGATCAGTGCGGCTGCGGCGAAAGCTTCACCGTCTGAGGCGCGAACGTCCACGATGCTCGATCTCAAGCAGGATTACTTTGCGCTCTTCGGCCTGACGCCGGCCTTCCGCATTGACGAGGAGCGGCTGGAGCAGGCCTACCTGGATCTGCAGGGCAGGGTCCATCCCGACCGTTTCGCCCACCTGTCCGACGCCGAGAAGCGTCAGTCGATGCAGTGGGCGACCCACGTCAACGAAGCCTTCCGCACCCTCAAGGGCCCGCTCACCCGCGGGCATTACCTGCTTGAGCTGCGCGGTGTCGATCCTGCGTTCGACACCAACACCGCCATGTCCGCCGAGTTCCTGATGGAACAGATGGAATGGCGCGAGGCCCTCGGCGAGGCCCGCGATGCCGCCGACGAGGACGTGCTCGACGAACTCTCCCGCCGCGTCCGCCACAACAGCAAGGCGCTGGTGGAAGAGCTCGCCCGGCAGCTCGACGACACCATCGATCTCGAGGCCGCCGCCGATACCATCCGGCGCATGAAATTCCTCGAAAAGCTGCAACATGAAATCAATGACGCCTTGACGGCGCTGGAATCCTGATGGCTCTGCTGCAAATCTCCGAACCGGGCCTGTCCACCCTGCCGCACCAGCACCGGCTGGCGGTGGGGATCGATCTGGGTACGACCAACTCCCTGGTGGCCACCGTGCGCAACGGCATCCCCCAGTGCCTGCAGGACGAAGACGGCAAGATGCTGCTGCCGTCCATCGTGCATTACCTGCCCGACGGCCAGATCGTCGTCGGCCGCAAGGCGATGGCCACCCAGGCGGTCGATCCGCGCAACACCATCGTGTCGGTCAAGCGCTTCATGGGCCGTGGCCTGAAAGACGTCGCCCACGTCGAGACCATGCCCTACGACTTCGTCGACACCGAAGGCATGGTCCGCCTGCGCACCATCCAGGGCGTGAAGAGCCCGGTGGAAGTCTCCGCCGAGATTCTCAAGGATCTGCGCATCCGCGCCGAACGCAGCCTGGGCGGAGAGCTCACCGGCGCGGTCATCACCGTGCCCGCCTACTTCGACGACGCTCAGCGTCAGGCCACCAAGGATGCGGCCCGGCTGGCCGGGCTCAATGTGCTGCGCTTGCTCAACGAGCCCACCGCCGCGGCCATCGCCTATGGTCTCGAGAACGCCTCGGAAGGCGTCTATGCGGTGTACGACCTGGGTGGCGGCACCTTCGACATCTCCATCCTGCGGCTCTCCCGCGGGGTGTTCGAGGTGGTGGCCACCAGCGGCGATGCGGCCCTGGGCGGCGACGACTTCGACCATCGCCTGTTCTGCTGGATGCTCGACAACGCCGGCATCTCGCTGCCGTCCGACCGGGACTCCCGGCGCATGCTGATGAAGGCCCGCGAGGTGAAGGAACGCCTGACCCTCGACGAATCCGTGCCGATCTGCATGACCCTCGACAGCGGTGACGAGGTGGACCTCGTCATTTCCCGCGACGTGTTCGTGGACATCACCCGGCCACTGGTGGACAAGACCATTCGTCCGCTCAAGAAAGCCCTGCGCGACGCCGGCCTCGACCCCTCCGACGTGAAGGGTGTGGTGATGGTGGGCGGCGCCACGCGCATGCCCCACGTTCAGAAAGCCGTCGGCGACTTCTTTGGCCAGACGCCCCTCACCAACCTCGATCCCGACACCGTCGTCGCCGTGGGCGCCGCGATGCAGGCCAACGTGCTGGCCGGCAACCGGGCTGGCGAGGACGAATGGCTGCTCCTCGACGTGATTCCCCTGTCCCTCGGCATCGAGACGATGGGCGGGCTGGTCGAGAAGATCATCCCCCGCAATTCCACTATTCCCACGGCTCGCGCCCAGGATTTCACCACCTTCAAGGATGGCCAGACGGCCATGGCCTTCCACGTGGTGCAGGGCGAGCGCGAGCTGGTTTCCGACTGCCGCTCGCTGGCCCGTTTCGAGTTGCGTGGCATTCCGCCGATGGTGGCGGGCGCCGCGCGCATCCGCGTGACCTTCCAGGTCGATGCCGACGGCCTGCTGTCGGTCACCGCCCGGGAGCAGGCCACCGGCGTCGAGGCGCGGGTCGAGGTGAAGCCGTCCTACGGCCTTGCCGACGACGAGATCGCCGAGATGCTGAAGGCTGGTTTCGAGCACGCCCAGCGCGACATGGAACTGCGCGGCCTGAAGGAACAGCAGGTCGAGGCGGCCCGCGTCGTCGAAGCCACCGACAAGGCCCTGGCCATCGATGGCGGACTGCTCAACGCTGCCGAACGGGCGTCGCTGGATGTGGCCATCGCCGCGCTGCGCACCGCAGCCGAAGGGCAGGACGTGCGGGCGATCAAGATCCAGCTGGAAGCCTTCAACCGTGCCTCCAACGAGTTCGCATCGCGCCGGATGGACAAGAGCATCCGCGAGGCCCTGGCCGGCCACAAGATCGACGACATCAAGATTTAAGACCGAACATGACGACCCTGATTGTGCTCCCCCACGTGGAGTTGTGCCCCGAAGGCGCGGTACTCGAGGCCGAACCCGGCCAGACGATCTGCGACACGCTGCTCGCCAACGACATCGAGATCGAGCACGCCTGCGAGAAATCCTGTGCGTGCACCACCTGCCACGTGATCGTGCGGGAAGGCTTCAACAGCCTCGAGCCGGCGGAAGAGCTGGAAGAGGATCTCCTCGACAAAGCCTGGGGCCTTGAGCCCAACTCGCGCCTGTCGTGTCAGGCGGTGGTCGGCACCACGCCGCTGACCGTCGAGATTCCCAAGTACTCGATCAACATGGCCCGGGAGGGCAAGCACTGATGAAGTGGACTGACGTTCAGGAAATCGGCATCCAGCTATCCGAAGCGCATCCCGATGTGAACCCTGAAAAGGTCAACTTTGTTGACCTGATGCGCTGGGTGATGGCGCTGCCCGAGTTCAACGACGACCCCAAGCACTGCGGCGAACGGGTGCTTGAGGCGATCCAGCAGGCCTGGATCGACGAAGTGGCCTGAAGAAGCTGACGCGCGCCATGCCGGGCATCCACGATTTCGAGGTTGGCCGTCTTGGTGGCGGCGTGATCCGTTTTGCGGATTTCGCCGGCAAGGCGCTGCTGGTGGTGAATACCGCCAGCCGTTGTGGCTTCACGCCCCAGTACAAGGGCCTGGAGCAGTTGCACCGACAGCTCGGGCCCCGCGGGCTGGTGGTGGTGGGTTTTCCGTGCAATCAGTTCGGCGCGCAGGAGCCGGGTACGGAAGACGAGATCGCCGCGTTCTGCGAACGCAACTACGGCGTGGATTTCCTGCTCACCGAGAAGGTGAATGTGAATGGCCCGGACGCCCATCCGGTGTTCGCGTATCTCACCGCGGCCCTGCCGGGTGTGCTCGGCAGTCGCGCCATCAAATGGAACTTCACGAAATTCCTGGTGGACCGCAGCGGGGCGCCGGTACGTCGCTACGCCCCGACGACGACGCCAGAAGCCCTGGCGGCGGACATCGAGGCCTTGCTCTAGCGACGAGCCTCAGCGGGCGGTCGGGTCGGACGGTTCGTTGAGGGACAACCAGTAAAGCCCGAGCTGGCCGACAGCCTGTAGAAAACGTTCGAAATCCACCGGCTTGCGGATGTAGCTGTTGGCACCCAGCCGGTAGGCCTCAAAAATATCCTGGTGTTCCTTCGAGGTGGTCAGGACGACCACCGGGAGGAGGGCGGTGCGCTCGTCGGCACGGATGCGCCGGAGCACTTCGAGTCCGTCGATACGCGGCAGCTTCAGATCAAGGAGCACGAAAGCCGGCATGACCAGGCTATCGCGGGAACTGTACTGACCGGTGCAGAAAAGGTAGTCCAGCGCCTCGACGCCGTCCCTCGCCACGACGACCTGGTTGGCAATCTTGTTCTTGCTGAATGCGCGGAGCGTAAGTGCCTCATCGTCGGGATTGTCCTCGACGAGAAGGATGGGGCGATCGGTCGCCATGGCTACTCCTTGACCTTATTTATCGTTTTTGCCAGATTTTTTGTATGAGAGGGAAAGACGCTTTTCCCTCTCAGGCAAGATGATAAGTACGGCAGGCAGGCGACCGGGTTGACCTAATTCTCAAAAAGCGCTTGGTTTTACAACAATTGACCGGCTTGGAGGATAAATACCTTATCGTCGCCGCCGGGGGACGACAACCACGTAGGTGCGAGGGCCGGGAAGGCTTCGTCGACGATGTGCCGGTTGTGCCCCACTTCGATCGCCAGCAGGCCTTCCGGCTGCAGGAAACGGGGTGCGTCGGCGAGCAGCTTGCGCACCAGGTCGAGGCCATCTTCTCCTGAGCCGAGGGCGATGCCGGGCTCGTGGAGGTATTCGGCCGGCAGCGATTCCATCGATTCTCGGGTGACGTAGGGCGGGTTGCTGAGGATGAAGTCGAAGCGCTGCTCGGGCACCGACGCAAAGCCGTCGGACTTCACCAGCGTGACGCGATCTTCCAGGCCGTAAGCAGCGATGTTGGCGGCGGCCACGTCGAGGGCGTCCTGGGAGATGTCCACGGCCGTGATGTGGGCGTTGGGGAAGGCGTGGGCCATCAGGATGGCCAGGCAGCCGGAGCCTGTGCACATGTCCATCGCTGCGGTGACTTCTTCCGCGTCCTGGATCCACGGCGCAAAGCCGTTTTCGAGCAGTTCGGCAAAGTACGAGCGGGGAATGATGACTCGCGGGTCCACTTCAAAGCGGAAATCCCCCAGCCACGCCTCGCCGGTGATGTAGGCGGCGGGGAGCTTGTCCACTGCGCGCTTCTCGATGACTTCGAAGATGGCTTCCCGCTCGTCGCCGGGGATGCAGGCGTCGAGGAAGGGCTCGAGGCGATCCAGCGGCAGCGCGAGGGTGTGCAGGACGAGGTAGACGGCTTCGTCGTAGGCATCCGGCAGGCCGTGGCCGAAATAGCAGCCGGCCCGGTTGAAGCGGGTGACGGCATAGCGCAGCCAGTCGCGAACGGTGACGAGCTCGGCCAGGGGGCCGTGCTCGTGTTCGTGGTCGTGCTCGTCGTCTTCGTGATGGTCGTCGTGGTGGTCGTTCATGCCTTGTCCGATGCGGTGAGCAGGTTTTCGAGGGTGCGGCGGTAGATGTCCGACAGGGGCTGGATGGCATCCAGCGCGACGCATTCGTTGAGCTTGTGGATGGTGGCGTTCACCGGGCCGAATTCGACGACCTGCGGGCAGATATCGGCGATGAAGCGGCCGTCGGAGGTGCCGCCGGTGGTGGAGAGCTCGGGGCTGATCGCCACGGTGTCGCGGATGGCGGCTTCCATCGCGCCCACGAGGTTGCCGCGGGGCGTGAGGAAGGGCTTGCCGCCGAGGGTCCAGGCGAGGTCGTAATCAAGGCCGTGACGGTCGAGGATCGCGTGCACGCGGGCCTTGAGATCGTCGGCGGTGTGCACCGTGGCGAAGCGGAAGTTGAAGAGGACTTCCAGCGTGCCCGGGATGACGTTGGTGGCGCCGGTGCCGGCCTTGATGTTGGACATCTGCCAGGAGGTGGGCGGGAAGTATTCGTTGCCTTCGTCCCAGGTCTCGGCGGCGAGCTCGGCCAGCGCCGGCGCGGCGAGGTGGATGGGGTTTTTGGCCAGGTGCGGGTAGGCGATGTGGCCCTGCACGCCCTTGACCGTGAGCTTGCCCGACAGGCTGCCGCGGCGGCCGTTCTTGATGGTGTCGCCGAGGGTGGTGGTGGAGGTGGGCTCGCCGACGATGCAGAAGTCGAGGGCCTCGCCACGGGCCCGCAGGGTCTCGACGACCAGCGTGGTGCCGTGGGTGGCGTCGCCTTCTTCGTCCGAGGTGAGCAGCAGGGCGATGGAGCCGGCGTGGTCCGGGTGGGCGGCGACGAAGGCTTCGATGCCGGTGACGAAGGCCGCGAGGGACGCTTTCATGTCGGCGGCGCCGCGGCCGAACAGCAGGCCGTCACGCTCGGTGGGCTCGAAGGGGTGGGACGTCCAGGCTTCCAGCGGGCCGGTGGGGACGACGTCGGTGTGGCCGGCGAACACCACCAGCGGACGGGCGGTGCCGCGACGGGCCCACAGGTTGCTGACGCCGCCGCCGTCGATGCGTTCGCACACGAAACCGAGGGGCGCCAGGCGGCTGGCGATGAGGTCGAGGCAGCCGGCGTCTTCGGGCGTGACCGACGGGCGCGCGATGAGGCTGCGGGTGAGTTCGAGCGTGGGGTTCATGCGTTGTCTTGTATTTGGTTGGGGCAGGCGATGCGCCCGCCGTCGCCCTGGGCTGGGCGGATGGACGGCGGGGTGGGTGGTGCGCTGGCTCAGTCGTCGTCGAGTTCGAGGGTGAACTCGCGGAAGGACGAGCCGTCCGGCTGGGTGCTTTCGAAGTCGATGGCCGACTGGTTGCGGCTGGCCTTCTCGTTGGTGTTGCCAAACTGGGCGTTGTTGATGAGCCAGGACAGGTTGGTCGGCGAATCGGAATTGGTGAGGGCTTCCTCGAGGGTGATGACCTTTTCCTTGTAGAGCCGGAACAGATCCTGCTCGAAGGTGCGAGAGCCCTGGGCGAGGCTTTGTTCCATGGCCTCGCGGATCGCGGAGATCTCGCTGCGCTCGATGAGCTCGGCCACCTGACGGGAGTTGAGCAGGATCTCGACGGCCGGAATCCGCCCTCCGTCGGGTTTCTTGACGAGGCGCTGGGAGGCGATGCACTTGAGCGTCGCGGCGAGGTCGAGAGCCAGCAGCGCGCGGCCGTCCATCGGGAAGAAGCTGAAGATGCGGTTGAGGGCGTGGTAGGCGTTGTTGGCGTGCAGCGTGGCGAGGCACAGGTGGCCGGTCTGGGAATACGACAGGGCGGCCTGCATCGTCTCGCGGTCACGGATCTCGCCGATCAGGATGCAGTCGGGCGCCTGGCGCATGGCGTTCTTGAGGGCCTGCTGCCAGTCGTTGGTGTCCTGGCCGATCTCGCGTTGGTTCACGATCGACATCTTGTGCTTGAACAGATATTCGATCGGGTCTTCGATGGTCAGGATGTGGCCGGAGCGGTTCTCGTTCCGGTGGTCGATCATCGAGGCGATGGTGGTGGACTTGCCCGAGCCGGTGGCGCCGACGACCAGGATGAGGCCGCGCTTCTCCATGATGATGTCGGCCAGCACCGGCGGCAGGCCGAGGCTTTCGAGGCGCGGGATGTCGCCCGAGATGTAGCGGACGACGATGGCGACGCTGTTGCGCTGCCAGAAGATATTGACGCGGAAGTTGCCCATGTCGCGCCGGCCGAAGGAGAGGTTCATCTCCCGGGTGCGTTCGAAGCGCTCGACCTGCTCGGGCGACATCATCTCGTAGGCCATGCGGTGGACCATTGTCGGGTCCATGGCCTGCTGGTTGATGGGCAGGGTGTTTCCGTCGATCTTGATGTGGATCGGCGTGCCGACGGTAATGAAGATGTCCGAGGCTTTCTTCTCGGCCATCAGGGCGAACAGCTTGTCGATGATCATCAGTCAGCTCCGGCGGCAGGCTGGGCCGCCTCAGGGTTACCCGGGGGTGCCTGAGGGCGGCCCGGGGCGGGGTCAGTCGCGCAGCAGTTCGTTGATGCTGGTCTTGGCGCGGGTCTGGGCATCGACCTTCTTCACGATCACGGCGCAGTACAGGCTGTACTTCCCGTCGGCGGAGGGCAGATTGCCGCTCACCACCACCGAGCCTTCGGGCACGCGACCGTACATGACTTCGCCGGTGGCGCGGTCGTAGATCTTGGTGCTCTGGCCGATGTAGACACCCATCGAGATCACGCAGTTGTCTTCGACGATGACGCCTTCGACGACTTCGGAGCGGGCGCCGATGAAGCAGTTGTCGCCGATGATGGTCGGGTTGGCCTGGAGGGGCTCGAGCACGCCGCCGATGCCGACGCCGCCGGAGAGGTGCACGTTCTTGCCGATCTGGGCGCAGGAGCCGACTGTGGCCCAGGTGTCGACCATCGTGCCTTCACCGACGTAGGCGCCGATGTTCACGTAGGAGGGCATCAGCACCACGCCCTTGCTGATGAAGCTGCCCTTGCGCGCGACGGCGTTGGGCACCACGCGGAAGCCGCCGTGCTGGAAATCGTGCTCGGTGTAGTTGTCGAACTTGGTGGGCACCTTGTCGTAGTAGCGGGTGTCGCCGCCGGACAGCACCTTGTTGTCGTGGGTGCGGAAGTACAGCAGCACGGCCTTCTTGATCCACTGGTGGGTCACCCACTCGCCGTTGATCTTCTCGGCAACGCGCAGCTTGCCCTGGTCGAGTTCGTCGATGACGTGCTCGATGGCGCGCAGCTGTTCGCTGGTGGCGGTGGCGGGCGACAGCTCGGTGCGACGCTCCCAGAGGTCTTCAATGAGGGCGGCAAAGGGGTTTTCGTGATGGGGCATGATATGTACGAATACGGTCATGGATTGTTCGAAAGTTGTTGGGCGAAGGCGACGATTCGATTGGCCGCTTCGACGCACTCTGCCAGGTCGGCAACCAGCGCGATACGGACGAAGCCGGCACCGGGATTGACCCCGTGAGCCTCGCGGGCGAGGAAACTGCCAGGCAGAACCGTCACATTATATTCAGCCTGCAGGCGGCGGGCGAACTCGGTGTCGGAAACCCCCAGGCGGGTGACGTTGGCCCACAGGTAGAAGCCGGCGTCGGGCAGGTCCACGTCTAGCCAGGGTTTCAGCATGGGGGTGATAACGGCGAACTTCTCGCGATATTGACGACGGTTTTCAGCCACGTGGGCCTCATCGTTCCAGGCCGCGGCGGAGGCCGCCTGCACCGACGGGCTCATGGCGCAGCCGTGGTAGGTGCGGTAGAGCAGGAAGCGCTTGAGGATCTCCGCGTCGCCGGCCACGAAGCCAGAGCGCATGCCCGGCACGTTGGAGCGCTTGGACAGGCTGGAGAACATCACCACGTTGCGGAAATCCGTGCGGCCGAGGCGATGGGCCGCCTCAAGGCCGCCGATGGGCAGGTGGGCGTCGTCGAAGTAGATCTCGGAGTAGCACTCGTCGGCGGCGATCACGAAGCCGTAGCGATCCGATAGTTCAAAGAGCTGCTTCCACTCGTCGAGGGAGAGCACCTTGCCGGTGGGGTTGCCCGGCGAGCACACGAAGACCAGCTGGACGCGCTGCCACACGGATTCGGGCACGGCGTCGAAATCCGACGCGAAGCGGTCGCCCGGCAGGTTATTGACGAAGTAGGGCTTGACGCCCGCCAGATAGGCCGCGCCTTCGTAGATCTGATAGAACGGGTTGGGCGAGAGCACAAGCGCATCGGGCTTGCTGCCGTCGATCACGCACTGGGCGAAGGCGAACAGCGCCTCGCGGGAGCCATTGACCGGCAGCACCTGGGTGGCTGCGCTCACCTTGGGCAGGCCATAGCGGCGTTCCAGCCAGCCGGCGATCGACTGGCGCAGGGCGTCGGAGCCCTGGGTGGTCGGGTAGTTGGCGAGGCCGCCGAGGTTGTCGACGAGCGCCTGCTTGATGAACTCGGGCGTGGCGTGCTGCGGTTCGCCGATGGACAGGCGGATCGCCGAATAGCCGGCCGGCGGCACGATGCCTTCGAAGAGGCCGCGCAGTTTTTCGAAGGGATAGGGGTGAAGATCCTGGAGGTGCGGGTTCACGTTCGGGGGATTTCCTGTGTTCGTCCTGGGGGCGGCCCGGCGCGGATGGCGGGGCGCAGAGGATAAAACGCCGTGCTGCGGTGGTGCAGGACAGGGCAAGACAAAGCCTGTGGCCTGATTTTTAACGAATGCTATTATAGCGTCCGCCGTTTATGTGGCAGTGCAGCAAGCGTGCTGCGCAAGTGCTTGCAGCTCCGTTTTCCCCAGCCTTTTTCCGAATTCCAGTGCGTCTCGCCAAACTCAAGCTCGCCGGTTTCAAGACCTTCGTCGATCCGACGACCGTGCTCACGCCCGGCAATCTGGTGGGCGTGGTGGGTCCGAACGGCTGTGGCAAATCCAACATCATCGACGCGGTGCGCTGGGTGCTGGGCGAATCGCGCGCCTCGGCGCTGCGGGGCGGCTCGATGATGGACGTCATCTTCAACGGCTCGACCACCCGCAAGCCGGTGTCGCGCGCCAGCGTCGAGCTCGTCTTCGACAACGCCGAAGGCAAGGCCGCCGGCCAGTGGAAGCCTTACGCCGAAGTGGCGGTGAAGCGCGTGCTCGATCGCAGCGGCGAATCGACCTACTTCATCAACGGCATGCAGGTGCGCCGGAAGGACGTGATTGATCTGTTCCTGGGCACCGGCCTCGGGCCGCGGGCCTACGCGATCATCGAGCAGGGCATGATCTCGCGGATCATCGAGGCCAAGCCCGAAGAAGTCCGCGGCTTTCTCGAGGAGGCCGCCGGCGTCACCAAATACCGCGAGCGGCGCAAGGAAACCGAGGGGCGCCTGTGCGACGCCCGCGACAACCTGACCCGTCTCGACGACATCCGTAGCGAACTCGGCCAGCAGCTCGGCAAGCTGGAGCAGCAGGCCGCGATCGCCGAAAAATACCGCCAGCTCAACGCCAGCCTGTCGGAGCGTCAGAACCTCCTGTGGCTGCTCAAGCGCAACGAGGCCCGCGCCGAGCGCGCCCGGCTGGCCGAAGAGCTGGCCGACGCCACCCGGCGCATCGAGGCCGATTCGTCGCGCCTGCAGGAACTCGAGAGCCAGCTCGAGACCGCCCGCGAAGCCCAGCTGGAAGCCAACGAGGGCGTGCAGCACGCCCAGACCGCGCTGTTTGCGGTGAGCTCCGAGCTCACCCGCCTCGAAGGCGAGCTCGCCCGCCTGCGCGACAGCCGGCGGATTCTCGAAAGCCGCCTCGCCCAGCTGGAGCGCGACGACGCCCAGTGGCGCAGCCAGCTCGAAAGCCTCGCTGCCGACAGCGAGCGCTGGCAGGGCCTGCTCGACCACGCCGCGATCCGCGCCGAACAGGCCGAGGCCCGCCACGCCGAGGTGGGCGACCGTCTGCCGGAGGCCGAGGAGGCGCTCAATGCCGCCGATGCGGCCGCCGCCGCGATTCGCCGCGAGCTCAATCACGCCGAACAGCAGATCCGCGTCGAGGACGCCCACCGGGTGAGCAGCGAGCGCACGCTCGATACCCTCGCCCAGCGTCGCGCGCGCCTGCAGCAGGAAGAATCCGCCGTCCAGGCGCCTGACCTGCGTAAGGCCGCCGAGCGCGAGGCGGCGCTGGCGGCTGCCGAAGAAGCGCTGGAGCAGCGCCAGTCCGACATCGCCGACGCCCAGACCCAGCTGCCCGCCGCCCAGCAGGCCCTCAAGCAGGCCCTGGAGGCCGAGCGTCAGGCCCAGCGCCACGCCACCGAGTTGCGGGCACGCCGCGAGGCGCTGGTGCAGCTGCAGAACAAGGTGCAGGTGCAGGGCCAGCTGGGCGACTGGATCAAGCGCCACAAGCTCGACGGCCTCAAGCCCCTGTGGCAGCGCATCCGCGTCGAGGCCGGGTGGGAACTCGCCGTCGAGGCGGTGCTGCGCGAACGCCTCGCCGCCTTGCCGGCCGAGGACGGAAAGGTGGCGCTGGCCGCGCTGGCCGACAAGGTGCCGGGCGCATTCGCCTTTCTGCTGGCCGGTGCGCCGGCGGCGGCTGATGCCGCACCGGCGCCGGAAGGTTGCCGGCCGCTCGTCCAGAAGGTCGGCGCCGACGGCGAGCTGGCCGCGGTGCTGGAAAGCTGGCTTGCCCGCGTGTTCGTCGCGGACGATCTGGCCGCCTGGATCGACCGGCGCGAGACGCTCGCTGCCGGTGTGGTGCTGGTGTCGCGGGACGGCCGCCTGCTGAGCCGTCACGCGCTGATTCACTACGCGCCGGATTCGCGCACCCACGGTGTCATCGAGCGCCAGCGGGAGATCGACCAGTTGGGTGCCGAGGTCGAGGCCGCCCAGGAAGCCGCCGCGATGGCGCGGGAATCCATGGCCGAGGCCGAGGCGCTCGCCACCCGCGTGCAGGATGCGCTGGCCAACCTGCGTCGCGACGCCCAGGCGCTGCAGGCGCGGGTGCATGCCGAGCAGGTCGAGGTGCTCAAGCTCAACCAGGCCCGCCAGCGCTACGAAGAACGCTGCGGCCAGATCGGGCGGGATCTGGGCGAGATCGCCCACGCCGAACAGGCTGAGCGCGACCGCCTGATGCGCGCCGAGACCGAACTGGAGCGCAGCCGCGAGATGGCCGAGCTGCAGCGCGGCCGGCTCGACGCCGCCGAGGCGGTGCGCCGCGAGCGCGAAAGCAGCCTGCGCGAGACTCGCGCGCTGGAATCCGCGCTGGCTCGCGAGCTGCAGGAGGCCCGCCATTCCGAGCGCGAATGCGTGAGCAAGCTCGACGACATCGCCCGCAACCGGGCGCTGGCCGGCGAGCAGCTTGAACGCATCGCCGACGAACTGACCGAGCGCCGCGAATCGCTGATGGAGATCGACGAGGTCTCGGTGTCGGCCGCATTGCAGGAGGCCGTGGCCCTGCGCGCGACCCGCGAGACCGCGCTCGCCGCCAGCCGCAACACGCTGGAGGCCGCCAACGGCCAGCTGCGCGGGCTGGAAGAGGATCGCCAGCGCACCGAACACGCCGCTGCGCCCCAGCGCGAGCGCGTCGCCGACCTGCGCCTGCGCGTCCAGGCCGTCGAGATGGCCGAAGCCCAGCATGCCGCCCGTCTCGAAGAGGCCCAGGCCGACGAGGCGGCGCTGGCGCCGCTGCTGGTGCCTGATCTGAAGGAAGGTTCGCTGCAGCGTGAGGTCGCTCGCCTTGGCCGTGAGATCGCCGAGCTGGGCCCGGTCAATCTGGCGGCGCTCGATGAGCTGAAAGCGGCGGCGGAGCGGAAGAATTACCTCGACGTGCAGACAGAGGATCTGTTAGGCGCGATCGAAACCCTTGAAGATGCCATACGACGGATCGATCGGGAGACGCGAGAGCAGCTTCAAGAGACGTACAATACGGTTAATCACCATTTCGGGAATCTCTTCCCGATGCTCTTCGGAGGGGGTGAAGCGCGGCTGGTGCTTACTGGCGACGAGATTCTCGATGCGGGCATCTCGATCGTCGCCCAGCCGCCCGGCAAGAAGAACAGTTCCATCCAGCTGCTTTCGGGCGGGGAAAAGGCACTGACCGCGATTGCGCTGGTATTTTCGATGTTCCAGCTCAACCCGGCGCCGTTCTGCATGCTGGATGAGGTGGATGCACCACTCGACGATTCCAACACCGAGCGCTACTGCCAGATGGTCAAGCGCATGTCGTCGCAGACCCAGTTCGTGTTCATCAGCCACAGCAAGATCACGATGGAAATCGCGGAGCAGCTGGTGGGCGTCACGATGCAGGAACAGGGTGTGTCGCGGGTGGTGGAAGTGGATATTGAAGAAGCACTGCGTCTTGCGGAAGCTGCCGCGGCGTGATGCGGGAAACAAGGGATTTCGATGGCAATCAGTGACTTGCAGATGGGTCTGGTCGGTGCTGGCGGCGTTGTCGTCGTCGGCATCTTTGCGTTCAACAAGTGGCAGGAGCGCAAGCACCGCAAGCAGATGGATGCGCTCGACAATGTCCAGCCCCTCGGCGGCGAGGCGTCGTCCCGTCCGGCGTCTGCCGACCGGCTCGAGCCGGTGATCGGCGGCGAGGCGCCAGCGCGGCCCCAGCCCAGCGCCCAGGACGTCAAGGACGCCAGCGCCCGGCGCGTGCCGCCCCTGCTGCCCGTCGATGTGGATGAGCGGGCCGACTGGGTGGTCCGCATCGAGGCCATCGAGCCGGTGGTGGGTGGCCGCCTGTGGCAGGCCGCAACCGAGCAGCTCGACGGGCTGGCCAAGCCGCTGCGCTGGTTCGGTTTTTCGGATACCGACAATCGCTGGGAGCTCGTCGGCGCCAACACGGCAGCCAGCTATCATTGGGTGTGTGCCGCGCTGCAGCTGGTGGACCGCCGGGGCCCCGCCAGTGATGGCGACCTCACCCGGCTGGGCGCCGGCCTGCAGCGCATGTGCGACCTGTTCATGGCCATCCCGTCGCTGCCGGCCAAGGCCGATGCGCTGACCCGTGCCGCCGACCTCGACCGCCTGTGCGCCGGTGTGGACATCCAGATCGGCGTCAATGTGGTGGCCCGCGACCAGGGTTTCGCTGGCACCAAGCTGCGCGGCCTGGCCGAGGCAGCCGGGCTTGAACTGATGAGCGACGGCAGCTTCCATGCCCGCGACGAGCTGGGCGTGAGCCAGTTCGTGCTGTCCAACCTTGAGCCTGTCCTGTTTGCAGCCGAAGAGATGCGCGGCCTCGTCACCCAGGGCGTCACCCTGACCCTCGACGTGCCGCGGGTTGCCGACGGCGTGCGCGTCTTCGAGCGGATGATGGGCGTTGCCCAGCAGCTCGCCGATGCCCTTGGCGGCGCGGTGGTCGACGACAACCGCTCGCCCTTCGGCGACAAGGCCGTGGGCCTGATCCGCGCCCAGATCGAGCAGTTCCAGGGGCAGATGGCCGAGCAGGGCATCGCACCGGGCTCCCCGCTGGCCCTGCGCCTGTTCTCCTGAGCGGAGCGTCCGGGTGGTAGCAAGTCCCGAAGTCTGCGCGCGGGTTGCGGCCCTGCGCGCAGAGATCGCCGCGCATGATCACGCGTACTACGTGCTGGCCGAGCCCACGGTGCCGGACGCAGAGTACGACCGCCTCTTCCGCGAGCTCCAGGAGCTGGAGTCCGCCCATCCCGAACTCGTCACTCCCGATTCACCCACTCAGCGGGTAGGCGGCGCGCCGTCGCCCGAGCTGGCGTCGGTGCAGCATGTGGTGCCGATGTTGTCGATCCGCACCGAGACCGACACCACCGACCAGGGCGCCGTGGCCTTCGACGCCCGGGTGCGTCGGGCGCTGGGGCTGGATGAATCCGCGCCGCCGGTGGCTTACGCCGCCGAGCTGAAGTTCGACGGCCTTGCCATCAGCCTGCGCTACGAGCAGGGCGTGCTGGTCCAGGCCGCCACCCGCGGCGACGGCAGCACCGGCGAGGACGTGACCCGCAACGTGCGCACCCTGCGCAAGGTGCCGCTGCGCCTCCGGGGTGATGCGCCGGCGGTGCTGGAAGTGCGCGGCGAGATCTACATGCGCCGCGATGACTTCGAGCGCCTCAACGCCGCCCAGGCAGCAGCGGGGCAGAAAGTCTTCGTCAATCCGCGAAACGCCGCCGCCGGCAGCCTGCGCCAGCTCGATCCCAACATCACCGCCCAGCGTCCGCTGTCCTTCTTTGCCTATGGGCTGGGCGAGGTCGTCGGCTGGGCGATGCCCGACACCCATGGCGCCATCCTCGACGCGCTTGCGGCCTTCGGCCTGCCGGTGTGCGAGCATCGACGCCGCGTAGAGGGGCCGGAAGGGCTCGCGCGGTTCCACGCCGACATGGCGGTGCTTCGCGAGTCGCTGCCCTTCGACATCGACGGTGTGGTGTACAAGGTGGATTCGATCACCCGTCAGCGCGAGCTGGGTTTCGTCTCCCGCGAGCCGCGCTGGGCCGTGGCCCACAAGTATCCGGCCCAGGAAGTGGCCACGCGCCTGCTGGGCATCGACGTGCAGGTGGGCCGCACCGGGGCGATCACGCCGGTAGCGCGGCTCGAGCCGGTGTTCGTCGGCGGCGTGACGGTGACCAACGCGACGCTGCACAACCAGGGCGAGATCGACCGCAAGGACGTGCGGATCGGTGACTGGGTGGTAGTGCGGCGGGCCGGCGACGTGATTCCCGAGGTGGTCGGGCCGATCCCCGAGCGCCGCGAAGGTGAGCTGCCGCGTTTCGATCTGCTGGCCGCCATCGAGCACAAGTGCCCGGAGTGCGGTTCCCACGTGGTGCGCGGCGAGGACGAAGCTGTGGCGCGTTGCACCGGCGGGCTGTTCTGCCCGGCCCAGTGCAAGCAGGCGCTGCTGCACTTTGCCGGCCGCCGGGCGGTGGATATCGACGGGCTGGGCGAGCAGATCGTCAATCAGCTGGTGGGCGCCGGCATCGTCAAGACGCCGGCCGATCTCTACGATGGCGCCAAGGTGAACGCCCAAGTGCTGGCCGGGCTGGAGCGGATGGGCGAAAAATCCGCCACCAATCTGGTCGCCGCCATCGACAAGAGCCGCGACACCACGCTGGCCCGCTTCATCTTCGCGCTGGGCATCCGCAACGTGGGCGAGACGACGGCCAAGGATCTGGCCCGCCACTTCGGCAAGCTCGACGGCCTGCTGGCCGCCGACGAAGCTGCGCTGCTGCTGGTGCCGGACGTGGGGCCGATCGTTGCGAAATCCATCGTCGAGTTCTTTGCGGAGGCCCACAACCGCGAGATCATCGAGCGGCTACGCCAGGCCATGCACTGGCCCGAATCCGAACCCGCCGCGGTGCCCGCGGTGGGCGCTTTCACCGGCAAGACCTTCGTGCTCACTGGCACACTGCCGACGCTCCGGCGCGACGAGGCGGCGGTAATGATCGAGGCGGTGGGCGGCAAGGTGGCCGGCTCCGTCTCCAAGAAGACTGATTACGTGGTGGCTGGCAGAGATGCCGGCAGCAAGCTCGAGAAGGCGCAAGCCCTGGGCGTGACCATTCTTGACGAAGCGGGTTTGCAGGCCTTGCTCGCCCCGGTGGATACTGCGCCCGCCGATAGGCAGATTGGATTGTTTGAGGAAGATCGATGAAAAAAGTTACGAAGGCGGTGTTTCCGGTAGCAGGCCTCGGCAGCCGTTTTCTGCCGGCGACCAAGGCAAGTCCCAAGGAAATGATGCCGATCGTCGACAAGCCGCTGATCCAGTACGCGGTGGAGGAGGCCGTGGCTGCCGGTGTGACCGATCTGGTGTTCATCACCGGCCGCTCGAAGCGCGCCATCGAGGATCACTTCGACAAGGCCTACGAGCTCGAGACCGAACTCGAGATGCGCGGCAAGGCCGAGCTGCTGAAGATCGTCCGCGATACGGTGCCGTCCCACGTCAACTGCATCTACATCCGCCAGGCCGAAGCGCTGGGCCTGGGGCATGCGGTGCTGTGCGCGGCGCCGGTGGTGGGCGACGAGCCCTTCGCGGTGCTCCTCGCCGACGATCTGCTCGACGGCCAGGGTGATCTGCCGGTGATGCGTCAGATGGTGGATGTGTACAACTACAACCGCTGTTCGGTGCTCGGCGTGATGAACGTGTCGCGGGAGCAGACCAAGCAGTACGGCATCGTCAGCACCCAGCGCGACGACGGCGAGATCCAGCGTGTGACCGGCATCGTCGAGAAGCCGAAGCCCGAGGAGGCGCCGTCCACCCAGGCGGTGATCGGCCGCTACATCCTCACCGGGCGGATCTTCGAGCACCTGCGCCAGCTCAAGCCGGGCGCCGGTGGCGAGCTGCAGCTCACCGACGCGATCGCCTCGCTGTTGCAGGAAGAGGCCGTGCTGGCCTACCAGTTCAAGGGCGTGCGCTACGACTGCGGCTCGAAGCTGGGCTACCTGCAGGCGACCGTCGAGCTGGGGCTGAAGCACCCCGAGGTAGGCGCCGAATTTGCGGCCTTCCTCGCCAGCCGTTGCGCCAACATGGCCGGATGAGCCACCGTGACAGACGATAAAAAACGCGGCCGATCTGGCCGCGTTTTTTTTTGAACCACTGCCCGGGCCGGGTTGCCCCGGCCGGGTGGAAGAGGCTTACGCCTCGTCGCGGGCAGCGCGCTTGCGCTCGTGTTCCTTGAGGTAACGCTTGCGCAGGCGGATGTTCTTCGGGGTGATCTCGACGATCTCGTCATCGGCGATGAATTCGATGGCGGATTCGAGGGTCAGCTGGATCGGGGTGATCAGGCGCACGGCTTCGTCGGTGCCCGAGGCGCGCACGTTGGTGAGCTGCTTGCCCTTGATCGGGTTCACGACGAGGTCGTTGTCACGGGTGTGGATGCCGATGATCATGCCTTCGTACAGCGCATCGCCCGGGCTCACGAACATGCGGCCGCGGTCCTGCAGCTTCCACAGGGCGTAGGCCACGGCTTCGCCGTCGTCCTGGGAGATCAGCACGCCGTTGCGACGCTCGCTCATGGTGCCGGCCATCGGGCCGTAGTCGTCGAACACGTGGCTGGCGAGGCCGGTGCCGCGGGTGAGGGTCAGGAATTCACCCTGGAAACCGATCAGCCCGCGGGCCGGGATGCGGTATTCGAGGCGCACGCGACCCTTGCCGTCCGGCTGCATGTCCTGCATTTCGCCACGGCGGCGGCCGAGCTCTTCCATCACGCCGCCCTGGTGACCTTCTTCCACGTCGATGGTGAGCATTTCGTACGGCTCGCACTTCACGCCGTCGATGTCCTTGAACACCACGCGCGGACGGCCGACGGCCAGCTCGTAGCCTTCACGGCGCATGTTTTCGAGGAGGATGGTGAGGTGCAGTTCGCCACGGCCGGACACCTGGAAGGTGTCGGAGTCGCCGGTGTAGTCGACGCGCAGGGCGACGTTCTTCAGGAGTTCCTTGTCGAGGCGCTCGCGGATCTGGCGGCTGGTGACGAACTTGCCTTCACGGCCGGCCAGCGGGGAGTTGTTGACCATGAAGTTCATGGTCAGGGTGGGCTCGTCGACCGCGATCGGGGTCATCGGCTCGATGTTGTCCGGGTCGCACAGGGTGACGCCGATGTTCACCTGGTCGATGCCCGACACCAGCACGATGTCGCCGGCTTCGGCGGATTCGGCGGGGCTGCGCTCGAGGCCCTTGAAGGTGAGGATCTGGCTGATCTTGGCCTTGCCGCGGTTCTCGTCGCCGTACATCACGACGACTTCCTGGTTCGGCTTGATGCGGCCGCGCTTGATGCGGCCGATGCCCAGCTGGCCGATGTAGGTGGAGTAGTCGAGCGAGCAGACCTGCAGCTGCAGGGGCGCTTCGGCGTCCACGTCGGGCTGGGGCACGTGTTCGAGGATGGCTTCGTACAGCGGGGTCATGTCGGTGCCGGGCTTGTCGGCGTCGAGCATGGCGTAGCCGTTGAGCGCGGAGGCGTACACGACCGGGAAGTCGAGCTGCTCGTCGGTGGCGCCGAGCTTGTCGAACAGGTCGAAGGTGTGGTTGATGACCCAGTCGGGGCGGGAGCCCGGACGGTCGATCTTGTTGATCACGACGATCGGCTTGAGGCCGAGGGCCAGGGCCTTGCGGGTCACGAAGCGGGTCTGGGGCATCGGGCCTTCGACGGCATCGACCAGCAGCAGCACGCCATCGACCATCGACAGCACGCGCTCGACCTCGCCGCCGAAGTCGGCGTGGCCCGGGGTGTCGATGATGTTGATGTGGGTGTCGCCGTACTGCACGGCACAGTTCTTGGCGAGGATGGTGATGCCCCGCTCTTTTTCGAGATCGTTGCTGTCCATCACCCGTTCGCTGACCTGCTGGTTTTCACGGAAGGTGCCGGACTGGCGCAGGAGCTGGTCGACGAGGGTGGTCTTCCCGTGGTCGACGTGGGCGATGATGGCAATGTTGCGGATGGCGCGGGACATGGGGTTGGATACCGAAGTACTTGTAAACCCGAAATTTTACCACGCTTTTGCGCAACGCAGCATCGGTGCGCGGAGCGGTCGGGGCCTGGCTGCGTGATAAGATCCCCGGCCCACACGGTTTTATGAGGAGTTGTCCGGCATGCTGGCAATCATCGGCGGTAGCGGTCTTACCCAACTGGCCAACCTGAACGTGATCCGCCGCGAGGTGATGCGCACCCCCTACGGCGAGCCGTCGGGCGCCCTGACTTTCGGGCAGCTGTGCGGGCATCCGGTGGTCTTTCTGGCCCGCCACGGCTACGGCCACACGATTCCGCCCCATCGGGTGAACTACCAGGCCAACCTGTGGGCGCTGCGCGAGGCGAAGGCCGACGCGATCATCTCGGTGGCGTCGGTCGGCGGCATCCGCGGCGATCTTGGCCCGGGCGTGCTGGTGGTGCCAGACCAGATCATCGACTACACCTGGGGACGCAAGAGCACCTTCCACGAGAGCTCCGAGCAGCCGGTGGTGCATATCGACTTCACCCGGCCTTACGACGAGGTGGTGCGCCAGCGCATCCTCGCGGCGGCTGTGGCGGCCGGCCAGCCGGTTGTGGATGGCGGTGTCTATGCGGCGACCCAGGGCCCGCGTCTCGAGACCGCGGCCGAGATCAACCGCCTGGAGCGGGACGGTGCTGACGTGGTTGGCATGACCGGCATGCCCGAGGCGGCCCTCGCGCGGGAGCTGGGCATTCCGTACGCGGCGATCAACGTGGTGGCCAACTTTGCGGCCGGCCGCGGCAACAGCGCGGCGCAGATCTGCTTCGGCAGCATCGACGTGGTGCTGCGCGAGGCGATGGGCCGGGTGCGCGAGGTGCTGGAGCACATCTGCGAAGGGCCGGCCAAATGATTCGCGAGGTGCTGCGGATGGGCGATCCGCGCCTGCTGCGGCGGGCGCAGCCGGTGACGGCCTTCGGCACGCCGGAGCTCGCAGCCCTGATCGCCGACATGCGCGACACGATGGCGGCGCTTTCCGGTGCCGGGCTGGCAGCGCCGCAGATCGGCGTCGATCTGCGGGTGGTGATCTTTGGTGGCGGGCCGAGCCTGCGCTATCCGGATGCGTCCGCGGTGCCCGATACGGTGCTGATCAACCCGGTGCTGTCGCCCTTGTCGGAAGATGAGGAGGGGGGGTGGGAAGGTTGCCTGTCGGTGCCGGGGCTGCGTGGCTGGGTGCCCCGCTGGGCATCATTACGCTATACCGGCTTCGATACCGACGGCGCGCCCATCGACCGGATTGCGGAGGGCTTTCACGCCCGGGTGGTGCAGCACGAGTGCGACCACCTGGACGGCATCCTGTACCCGATGCGGGTGCGGGATTTCACCCGCTTCGGGTTCACCGAGGTGCTGTTTCCGGGCATCCCGGCGTCGGACGACGACTGACGCTCAGATCGCCAGCTTTTCGAGCAGTTCGGTCTCGATCTTGAGGACCTGGGTGTCCTGGGTGAGGTTGGGGCCGCTGATCAGGAAAGTGTCCTCGACCCGCTCGCCAAGGGTGGCGATCTTGGCGGTGTGCAGGTTGATCCCGTTGCTGGCGAGGGTTTCGGCCACGCCGAAGAGCAGGCCCGGGCGGTCGGCGGCGGTTACCGACATGATGTAGTGCTGGCCGCGCTCGTCGGGCTCGATGGTCACGCCCGGACTGATCGGGAAGTGCTTGACCTCCCGTGACAGGCGGCCACTGGCCGGCTGGTCGATGGGCGAATCCGGGTCGCTGAGGCGCTCGGTCAGGTCGTGTTCGAGAAGGTTGATCACGTCCCGGTAATGGGTTTCCTGGCCCGGATCGAGCAGCAGGAAGCTGTCGAGCGCATAGCCGTGGCGGGTGGTGTGGATCTTGGCGTCGGCGATGGTGAAGCCGAGGCGCGCAAAGAAGCCGCACAGCCGCACGAAGATGTCCTTCTGGTCCTTCATGTAGACCATCACCTGCAGCCCCTCGTCGCCGTGGGTGGGACGGGCCTTGACGACGGGCACATCGGATTCGACCCGGTAGTAGAGCATCCGCGCGTGCCAGGCGACTTCCTCGGCGTCGTGGCGCATGAAGTAGACGGTGTCGAGCTGGGCCCACAGCTTGTCTTCGGTGCCGGGGCGCAGGCCGTAGTAGCGCAGCAGGTTGCGGGCGTCGTCCTGGCGCAGGGGCATGCCGAGGGCCTGGTGGGGCGTGGCGCCGCGCAGGAGGCGCTGGGTGGCGAAGAACAGGTCTTCGAGCAGCTTGCCCTTCCAGCCGTTCCACACCTTCGGGCTGGTGCCGCGAATGTCGGCATGGGTGAGGATGTAGAGGGCGGTGAGGCGGCGTTCGGTCTTCACCAGATCGCCGAAGCGGCGGATCACGTCGAGATCGGACATGTCCTGCTTCTGGGCCACGTTGGACATGGACAGGTGGTGTTCCACCAGCCATTCGACGAGCGCGGTGTCGGTCTCGTCGAGCCCGTGGGCGGAGCAGAACTCCCGCGCGTCCTTCATGCCGAGCTTGGAGTGGTCGCCGCCGCGGCCCTTGGCGATGTCGTGGAAGAGTGCCGCGATGTAGATCAGCCAGGGCTTCTCGAAGCTGGTGGCCAGCCGCGTGAGCAGCGGGTATTCATGGGCGTGTTCCGACACCATGAAGCGGCGCACGTTGCGCAGCACCTGCATGATGTGCTGATCCACGGTGTAGACGTGGAACAGGTCGTGCTGCATCTGCCCGACGATGCGCCGCCAGGCCGGCAGGTAGAAGCTGAGGATGCCGTACTGGTTCATCCGGCGCATCTCCTGCACCACGCCGCGCTTTTGCTGGAGCAGGCGCAGGAACAGCGCCCGGTTTGCCGGATCGTGGCGGAACTCGGCGTTGATCAGCTTGCGGCCGCGCCACAGGGCGCGCAGGGTGCGGGCGGTCATGCCCTTGAGCTCGGAGCGCTGCTGGAGGATCAGGAAGCATTCGAGCAATGCGCTCGGGTGGCGGTCGAAGACGCCTTCGTCGCGCACGTCGAGAAGCTCGCGCACGCACTGGAAGCGCTCGTTGATGTTGATCGCCGCCGGGTAGCGGTTGGGGAAGAACTCAGCCCAGAAATTCTGCAGCAGGATGGTGTTGAGCTGGGTGACCTTCTTGGCCGTTCGGTAGTACTCCTGCATGAATACTTCCGACGCCCGGCGGTGCTCGTTGGCCTCAAAGCCGAAGCGGTGGGCGAGCTTTTCCTGGTGGTCGAAGAGCAGGCGGTCTTCCCGGCGCCCGGCGATGTGGTGCAGGCGGATGCGTGCGTGCTGCAGGAAGCGCTCGAGGTCGCGCAGTTCGGTGGCCTCTTCGGCGGTGACGAGGCCGTGGCTGGCGAGGTCCCGCCAGTGGGTGCCAAAGCCCGCCGCCCGGCTGATCCAGCCGATGATCTGGAGGTCGCGCAGGCCGCCCGGGCTTTCCTTGCAGTTGGGCTCCAGCGAGTAAGGGGTCTCGTTGTGGCGGGTGTAGCGCTGCTCCTGTTCGAGGCGCTTGGCCTTGAAGAACTGGGCGACGTTGAGGGCGCCGCGCAGCTGGTCGCTGAAGCGCTCGAAGAGCAGGGTGTTGCCGCCGATCAGCCGGGCTTCGAGGAGGTTGGTCATCACCGTCACGTCGAGGCCGGCTTCCTCGATGCATTCGTCGATGGTGCGCACGCTGTGGCCGATGTCGAGGCCGACGTCCCACAGCAGCCCGATCATCTGGGTGAGGCGCTCGCTCAGATCGTGATCCGGCTCGGTGTCGAGCAGGAACAGCAGATCCACGTCGGAGAAGGGGAACAGCTCCTCGCGCCCGTAGCCGCCCACCGCCACCAGGCTCGCTGAGGCAGGGATGCCGAATTCCTTCCAGATGTCCACCAGCACCCCGTCCACCAGCCGGGAGCGGCCCTTGAGGATGGGCTCGGTCAGCGGGTGAGCTTCGTAGGCGGAGCGGAGTGCCTCGCCGCCGCTTTTCAGGCGGCTCTTGAAGCGGGTAATGAGTTCCCGGGAAGTCTCGGGGGTAAGCGCGACGGGCACGGTCTGGGACATCTTGGACGGATCAGGGCTTGATCTGGGCAGAGTAGGGGGCAACGACGTCGGGCCGGGGCGGGCTGCCAGCCGACAGGGTGAGCACCTCGACGCCGGTTTCGGTGACCAGCACCATGTGCTCCCACTGGGCGGACAGGCTGCGGTCGCGGGTCACGATGGTCCAGCCGTCGGGCAGTTCGGAGATCGCGGCCTTGCCGGCGTTGATCATCGGCTCGATGGTGAAGATCATCCCGGGCTTGAGCTCGATGCCGGTACCCGGCTTGCCGTAGTGCAGCACCTGGGGCTCTTCGTGGAAGTTGGCGCCGATGCCGTGGCCGCAGAACTCGCGCACCACCGAGAAGCCGTTGCCTTCGGCGTGCTTTTGGATGGCGGCGCCAATGTCGCCCAGGTGGGCGCCCGGCCTGACCTGGGCGATGCCCAGCCACATGCACTCGTAGGTGATCTGGCACAGGCGCTTGGCGCGGATCGACGTTTCGCCGACGACGAACATCCGGCTGGTGTCGCCGTGGTAGCCATCCTTGATGACGGTGATGTCCAGGTTGACGATGTCGCCCTTCTTGAGGATCACCCTCTCGCTCGGCACGCCGTGGCAGACCTGGTGGTTCACCGAGGTGCAGATCGACTTGGGGTAGGGGACGTAGCCCGGTGGGGCGTAATTCAGCGGGGCGGGAATGCAGCCCTGCACATTGACCATGTACTCGTGGCACAGGCGGTCGATCTCGCCGGTGCTGATGCCGGCTTTGACGAACGGCGTGATGTAATCGAGCACTTCCGAGCCGAGTCGGCCCGCGATACGCATTTTTTCGATTTCTTCCGGCGTTTTTATAGTGACGCTCATGAGGCTTGATCTGCTGGGGTTTTCCGGCCGGATAGGCTAGCTCATGCGGCCTTCCGGGGCAATCCGGTTATCCCCGGTGCTGCACTGCACATCCCGGCCTTGAGGGGTTTAACCGTATCCTGCTACAATCTGCGGCTTGTCTGGCAAGGGTGCCAGGCAAAATACACACGTCCGGCCCATTGGGGTCCGGCGGATGTTGCCACCAGGTACGGTGCGGCATTCGCGGCTAAGCGTGGCTTCGCGATGGCGAGGTCGGCAGGCCGGGCGGCGGTCAAACCTCAGTAACTGGAGTTACACAATGTCTGTCACCATGCGTCAAATGCTCGAAGCGGGCGTCCACTTCGGCCATCAAACCCGTTTCTGGAACCCGAAGATGGCCCCGTTCATCTTCGGTCAGCGCAACAAGATCCACATCGTCAACCTCGAAAAGACCCTCGTCAAGTACAACGAGGCGATGGATTTCGTGCGCAAGCTGGCTGCCAACCGCGGCACCATCCTGTTTGTCGGCACCAAGCGTCAGGCCCGCGAAATCGTGGCTGAAGAAGCTGCGCGCGCCGGCATGCCTTTCGTCGACGAGCGCTGGCTGGGCGGCATGCTCACCAACTTCAAGACCGTCAAGGTTTCGATCAAGCGCCTGAAGGACATGGAAGCCATGGTCGAAGATGGCTCCATCGAGCGCCTGTCCAAGAAGGAAGCCCTGATGGCCTCCCGCGAACTCGAGAAGCTGCAGAAGAGCCTGGGCGGCATCAAGGATCTGGGCGGTCTGCCGGATGCCCTGTTCGTCATCGACGTCGGCTACCACAAGATTGCCATCACCGAAGCCAACAAGCTGGGCATCCCGGTCGTGGCCGTGGTCGATACCAACCACTCCCCTGAAGGTGTGGATTTCGTGATCCCGGGTAACGATGACTCCTCCCGCGCCATCCGCCTGTACGCCCGTGGCGTCGCCGATGCCGTGCTGGAAGGCAAGAATGCCGTGATCCAGGAAATCGTTGCTGCCGGCTCCGACGAGTTCGTCGAAGTGGAAGACGGCACCGAAGAGCAGGCCTGATCCCTCTCAATGGGCGCCTCGGGCGCCCATTCAGCATCCGACTGAACATCATTCAATTAGATATCCAGGAGCAAACATGGCGGAAATCACCGCAAGCATGGTCAAGGAGCTGCGCGAAAAGACCGACGCGCCCATGATGGAATGCAAGAAGGCCCTGTCCGAAGCCGCTGGCGACATGGACAAGGCTGAAGAAATCCTGCGCGTCAAGCTGGGCAACAAGGCCTCCAAGGCGGCCGCCCGCGTGACCGCTGAAGGGATCGTTGGCGTGTACATCTCCGCCGACGCCAAGCTCGGCGCGATGGTCGAAGTGAACTGCGAGACCGACTTCGTTGCCAAGAACGATGACTTCCTGGCGCTGGTCAAGAACGTTGCCGAACTCGTCGCCACCAAGAACCCGGCCGACGTCGAAGCCCTGTCCGCGCTGGAAATCGACGGTCAGACCGTTGAAGAAGTCCGCAAGGCGCTGGTCGGCAAGATTGGCGAGAACATGTCCATCCGCCGCTTCGTCCGTACCGAAGCCAAGGGTGCCGTTGCCAGCTACATCCACGGCGGCGCCAAGATCGGCGTGCTGATCGACCTCGTGGGTGGTGACGAAGCCCTGGCCAAGGATCTGGCCATGCACATCGCCGCTTCCAAGCCGAAGTCCCTCGACGCCTCCGGCGTTCCCGCCGAGCTGCTGGATGTCGAGCGTCGCATCGCCATCGAGAAGGCCCGCGAAGCCGGCAAGCCGGAAGCCATGCTCGAGAAGATCGCCGAAGGCACCGTCCAGAAGTTCCTGAAGGACGTGACCCTGCTGGATCAGGTCTTCGTGAAGGCTGAAGACGGCAAGCAGACCGTGGCTCAGCTGCTGAAGGCCAAGGGCGCTTCGGTTGCCGGTTTCACCCTGTACGTCGTCGGCGAAGGCATCGAGAAGAAGGTGACCGATTTCGCCGCCGAAGTGGCCGCCCAGGCCGCTGCTGCTGCCCAGAAGTAAGGGAGTAGCCTGACGATGAGCCAGCCCGCCTACAAACGCATTCTCCTCAAGCTCTCCGGCGAAGCCCTGATGGGCGACGACGCCTATGGCATCAACCAGGAGGTCGTTTCCGGCATCGTTCGCGATGTGGTCGAGGTGACCCGACTTGGGGTCGAGATCGGGATTGTGATTGGCGGCGGGAACATCTTCCGTGGCATGGCGGGGGCTGCGTCCGGCATGGACCGCGCCACCGCCGACTACATGGGGATGCTGGCCACCGTCATGAACGCCATGGCCCTTGCGGATGCGTTTCGCGCCGCCGGGGTCAATGCGCGGGTTCAGTCCGCGCTGCGGATCGACCAGGTGGTCGAGCCGTACATCCGTGGCAAGGCCATCCGCTACCTTGAGGAAGGTCGCGTCGTCATCTTTGGTGCCGGTACCGGCAATCCGTTCTTCACCACCGACACCGCTGCGGCCCTGCGTGGTTCCGAAATTGGTGCGGACATCGTGCTGAAGGCCACCAAGGTGGATGGCATCTACACCGCCGACCCGAAGAAGGATCCGGCTGCCACGCGTTTCCAGCGAATTTCCTTTGACGAAGCGATCGCGCGCAACCTCGCCGTGATGGATGCGACCGCGTTCGCGCTGTGCCGTGACCAGCGTCTTCCGATCAACGTCTTCAGCCTGTTCAAGAGCGGTGCGCTCAAGCGCGTCGTGATGGGCGAGGACGAAGGTACGCTGGTCTATTGCTGAGGATGAATCGATGATCCCGGAACTCAAGAAAACTACCGAAGCCAAGATGCAGAAGTCCATCGAGGCGCTCAAGCTGGATCTCGCGAAGGTGCGTACCGGCCGCGCGAGCACGGGCATTCTGGATCACGTGATGGTCGATTATTACGGTAGCCCGGTGCCAGTCAATCAGGTGGCCAACATCACCCTGATCGACGCCCGCACGATTGGTGTGCAGCCCTGGGAAAAACCGATGATCGGCAAGGTCGAGAAGGCCATCCGCGATTCCGACCTGGGTCTCAATCCGTCGTCCCAGGGCGAAGTGATCCGCGTTCCGATGCCGGCGCTGACTGAAGAGCGTCGCAAGGAACTGATCAAGGTCGTCAAGCATGAAGGTGAAGGGGCCAAGGTGGCCGTGCGCAATCTGCGCCGGGACGCCAACGCCTCCCTGAAGGATGCCCTGAAGGCCAAGACGATCTCGGAAGACGATGAGCGTCGTGCCCAGGACGACGTCCAGAAGCTGACCGACAAGGCAGTGGTCGAAATCGACAAGCTTCTCGCACAGAAAGAACAAGAGCTGATGCAGATCTGACCATCCGGTCAGTGTCTGCTTTCCCGGTTCTTTTCAGGCGGAGATTACATGGTGCGATTGCCGTTTACCAGCTCCACGCGGGGCGTACCTGAGGCTGCGCAGGTTCCGCGGCATATCGCGATCATCATGGACGGCAACGGGCGTTGGGCGCGAAAGCGCCTGATGCCACGGGTTGCAGGCCATGCCAAGGGCGTCGATTCCCTGCGCGAAGTCATCCGCACCTGCCTCGATCGCGGCGTCGAATATCTGACCGTCTTTGCCTTCAGCTCCGAGAACTGGCGTCGTCCGAAGGACGAGGTCTCGTTCCTGATGCAGTTGTTCGTGAAGTCGCTCAAGGCCGAGATCGAGCGCATCCACCGCAATAACATTCGCCTGCGTGTCGT
The DNA here is from genome assembly GCF_030161255.1 of Zoogloea oryzae. Classification (NCBI taxonomy): domain Bacteria; kingdom Pseudomonadati; phylum Pseudomonadota; class Betaproteobacteria; order Rhodocyclales; family Zoogloeaceae; genus Zoogloea; species Zoogloea oryzae. The sequence goes on along the minus strand of NZ_BSPX01000012.1, from coordinate 13,268 downwards.
GGGCGATCTTGCGCCGTTCGACAAGACGCTGGTCGATCTGATCCGCGATGGCGAAGCGCTCACGGCCGGCAACACCAAGATGAACCTGACGATCTGCGCCAACTACGGTGGTCGCTGGGACATCATGCAGGCCGTCGACAAGATGATTGCCGCTTGTGGCCCCCGCGAAGGTGGCTACGCCGAGGATGATCTGGCGCCCCATCTGGCGCTGAGTTTCAGCCCGGAGCCAGATCTGTTCATCCGCACCGGCGGCGAAACCCGCATCAGCAATTTCATGCTCTGGCAGCTCGCCTATTCCGAGCTGTATTTCACCGACAAGCTGTGGCCCGAGTTCGGCGAGGCCGAACTGGATGCCGCCATTGCGTCCTATCAGGGGCGCGAGCGACGCTTCGGCCGGACCAGCGAGCAGGTCGTCGGTGGCGGAGCGGATTCTTCCGGCTCAGGCCATGCTTAAAGCGCGGGTCATCACCGCGATTTTCCTGCTGGCAGGTCTGCTCTGCGCGCTGTTCCTGCTGCCGTCCTGGGGCTGGCTCGCTTTCGTGTCCGTCATCTGCGCGACGGCCGCCCACGAGTGGGGTGGCATCGTTGGCTACAAGGGCGCCCGGCGCTGGATCTACGCTGTGCTGCTGGGGGCGTTGTGTCTCTCCTTCGGCCTCGTGGCCGGTTTGCACCGGGACGACACCGTTGCGCCCTTCAATCTCGTTCCTGCGTATGGGCTGAGTGCGCTGTTCTGGGTGCTGTGCGTGCCGTTCTGGTTGCGGTCCCGCTGGGCGTTGCCCGGTGCTGGCGCCGCGGCGCTGGTGGGCTTTGTGCTGCTGATCCCGCCCAGTCTCGCAATGATCCACTTGCGCCTGCTCAGCCCCTGGCTGCTGCTGGGCGTGATGGCGTCGGTCTGGATCGCCGACATTGCGGCCTACTTCACCGGACGTGCCTTCGGTCGGCGCAAGCTGGCCCCGGCGATCAGTCCTGGCAAGAGCTGGGAAGGCGCCTATGGTGCCGTCGCGGGTGTCGTGATTTACGGCCTGGTCTGCCTGTCCTACTTCCTGCCCCACGGGCTGGCTATTGGTCAGTTGGTGTTCGCGGCCGTCGGGCTCGTCGCCTTCACCGCGATCAGCATCATCGGTGATCTCTTCGAGTCGATGCTCAAGCGCCAGGCCGGCGTCAAGGACAGCGGCACGCTGCTGCCCGGCCATGGCGGCGTTCTCGATCGCATCGACAGCCTCACTTCGACTCTTCCGCTGGCGGGTCTGCTGGCCCTCTGGTTCGCCCGGTAAGCCATGGTTTCCGACAAAAAGTTCATCACCGTACTTGGTGCGACGGGCTCGATCGGTGTCAGCACCCTTGATGTCGTCGCGCGCCACCCGGAGCGTTATGGTGTTTTCGCCCTGACCGCCCATCGGCAGGTGGACAAGCTCTACGAGCAGTGTCTGCAGCATCGGCCGGCCTATGCGGTGCTGGATCGTGCCGAAGACGCGCAGGCGCTGCAGGCCCGTCTGGATGCGGCCGGCTGCTGCACGGAGGTGCTGGCTGGTGCAGCTTCGCTGGTGGCTGTTGCGTCCGCGCCGGAAGTCGACATGGTGATGGCTGCGATCGTCGGCGCCGCGGGTCTGGTTCCGACCCTCGCTGCAGCGCGCGCAGGCAAGCGCATCCTGCTGGCCAACAAGGAGGCGCTGGTGATGTCCGGCGCGCTCTTCATGCAGGAAGTCTCCGCCAACGGCGCGACCCTGCTGCCCATCGATAGCGAGCACAACGCGATCTTCCAGGCGCTGCCCAGCGGTTTTCGCCAAGGGGTTGATGGCACCGAGGTCACGCGTATCCTGCTTACCGCGTCGGGTGGCCCGTTCCGCCGCAAGCCGGTTGAAGAGCTTGCCGCGGTAACGCCCGACATGGCCTGCGCTCACCCCAACTGGGTGATGGGCCGCAAGATTTCGGTCGATTCGGCCACCATGATGAACAAGGGGCTGGAAGTCATCGAGGCCCACTGGCTGTTCGGTGCACCCGCCGAGCGGATTGAGGTGGTGATCCATCCCGAGAGCGTCATCCACTCGATGGTGGCCTACGTGGATGGGTCGGTGCTGGCCCAGCTTGGCAATCCCGACATGCGCACGCCCATCGCCCATGCGATGGCTTTTCCCGAGCGGGTCGATGCGGGCGTCAAGCCGCTCGATCTGTTTGCCGTCGGTCAGCTCAATTTCGAACGCCCCGATCTGCAGCGCTTTCCGTGTCTGGCCCTGGCTTACCGGGCGCTGGAGGAGGGGGGCATCGCCCCGGCAGTTCTCAACGCGGCCAACGAGATCGCTGTTGGCGAGTTCCTCGGCGGTGGCCTGCGTTTCGATCGCATCGCCGGGGTGATCGCTGCGACCCTCGACAGGATCGAAGCGCAGAGCGCGGATTCCCTTGAGGTTGTGTTCGAAGCGGATCGTCAGGCCAGACAGGTCGCGGCGAGTCTCGTTCGCCAGTATTGCTCGTGACCGGAGCGCCTCTGTTCATGCGGTGGCGGTCTGCAGGGAGTGCTCGATGAGCCTGCTCGATTACGTCCTGCCGTTTCTCGCGGCACTCGGTGTGCTGATCATCGTTCACGAGTTTGGCCACTACATCATCGCGCGCCTGTGCGGCGTGAAGGTGCTGCGCTTTTCCCTGGGATTCGGGAAAGTGCTGTTCGTGCGTCGCCTGGGTGCCGACCAGACCGAGTGGGCGCTGTCGGTGTTTCCGCTTGGCGGTTACGTAAAGATGCTCGACGAACGCGAAGCGCCAGTGCCAGCCGAAGAGCTGCACCGGGCGTTCAACCGTCAGTCCGTCTGGCGACGGATCGCCATCGTCGCCGCCGGACCGCTGGCCAACTTCGTGCTGGCCATCGTGCTTTACTGGGGGCTTTACGCCGGTGGTGTCGAGGAGCTTCGCGCCCGCATCGGCGAGCCGCCAGCGGAGAGCCTGGCGGCTCAGGCGGGTTTCCAGGACGGCGAACTCGTGCGTTCCGTGAACGGCGACGAGGTGCGGACGTGGACCGATTTCCGCTGGCACCTGCTCAACGACGCCCTCGACAAGCGCAGCGTCACCATCGAGACCATCAACGGGCAGAACGAGATCGCCTTCCGCAAGCTGGATCTGTCGGGGGTCGATGTGGATCAGACCCAGAACGACGCTGCGAGCCAGCTCGGTCTGCGTCTTTACCGTCCGAGGCTGCCTGCGGTGCTCGGTCAGCTGAGCGCGGACGGCGCCGCTGCAACGGCCGGTCTGCAATCTGGCGACCGGGTGGTGCGGATTGGTGACAAGGCGGTCGAGACCTGGTCGGAGCTCGTCGCCAGCGTGCGCGATGCTGCGGGTCATACGCTCGAGGTGGAAGTGCTGCGCGGTAACGAGACGCGGGTGGTGCAACTGGTACCGAAGGCCGTCGAGGAGAATGGTCGGACAATCGGACGGATCGGCGTCGCGATGGCCGACGCCGAGGGGCAGCACGACCTGATGTTCGTCACCGTACGCTACGGGGCACTGGATGCGCTCACCAAGGGCATCAACCAGACTTGGGAAACCGCGACGATGAGCCTGTCGGTGCTCGGACGGATGATCGTCGGTGAGGTTTCGGTCAAGAATCTCAGCGGACCGGTGACGATAGCCGACTTTGCCGGCCAGTCGGCCCGCATGGGTTGGGCCCATTACATCAAGTTCCTGGCGCTCATCAGCATCAGTCTTGGGGTCCTCAATCTGCTGCCGGTGCCCGTGCTGGACGGCGGACACTTGCTGTATTATGTGATCGAGATCATCAAGGGCGGCCCGGTTTCCGAACGCGTCATGGAAATCGGACAGCAGATTGGAATGGCTCTGCTGGCGGCGCTAATGGCTTTTGCCTTCTACAACGACATCAACCGCCTTGTTGCTAGCTGAAATCGGATGAAATCCACGCTCCTCTCCGGGGTGATTGCCGCGCTTTTCGCTGCTTCGCCCGCCTTGGCTTTCGAGCCTTTCGTTGTCAAAGACATTCGTGTTGAAGGGATCCAGCGGACCGAAGCCGGGACGGTGTTCAGCTATCTTCCGGTGAAGGTGGGTGAGCGCTTCTCGGAAGACAAGGCGTCCCAGGCGATCAAGTCGCTGTTCGCGACGGGCTTCTTCAAGGACGTGCGGATCGAAGTCGAGAACGATGTGATCATCGTTCTGGTGGACGAACGGCCTGCGATCTCCCAGATCGACTTCGTCGGCACCAAGGAATTCGAAAAGGATGCCCTCAAGAAGGGTCTGAAGGAAGTCGGCCTCGCCGAATCCCGCATCTTCGACCGTGCGCTGCTCGAACGTGCCGAGCAGGAACTCAAGCGCCAGTACCTCGCCAAGGGCCTGTACGGCGTGCAGATCACCACGACGGTCACGCCGCTCGAGCGGAACCGCGTGGGCGTGAACTTCAACGTGGTCGAAGGCGAAGCCGCCAAGATCCGTCAGATCAGCATCATCGGCAACAAGGCCTTCAAGGAGAAGGAGCTCGTCGAGCTGTTCTCCCTGACCACGCCGGGCTGGTTCACGTGGTTCTCGAAGAGCGACCAGTATTCCAAGCCCAAGCTCTCCGGCGACATCGAAAACCTGCGTTCCTTCTACCTGAATCGGGGCTACCTGGATTTCAGCATCGAGTCGACCCAGGTCTCGATCACGCCCGATAAAAAAGATATCTACATCACCCTCAGTATCTCCGAGGGGGAGAAGTACACGGTTTCCGATGTCAAGCTTGCGGGCAACATGGCAGTGCCTGAGGCGGAGTTGCAGAAGCTCGTCAAGCTCAAGGCTGGCGACACCTTCGTGCGGGATTCGGTGACTGCCACCACCAAGGCGATCAGCGAGCGGCTCGGCAACGACGGCTACGCCTTCGCCAATGTGAATGCCGCGCCCGAAGTCGACAAGGCCAAGCGCGAGGTCGCCTTCACCTTCTTTGTCGATCCGGGTCGGCGCGTCTATGTGCGCAAGATCAATTTCTCGGGCAACGCCCGAACCCGCGACGAGGTGATCCGCCGCGAGATCCGCCAGATGGAAGGCGCCTGGTATGACGGCGCGGCGATCAACCGCTCCAAGGCCCGTCTCGACCGCCTCGGCTACTTCGAGGAAGTGACGATCGAAACGCCGGCGGTGCCGGGTTCGACCGATCAGGTGGACGCCAACTTCAGCGTCAAGGAACGCGCCACCGGCAACCTGATGCTCGGCGCAGGTTTCTCCAGCGCCGAAAAGGTGATCCTGTCCGGCTCCATCGCCCAGCAGAACCTCTTCGGCACCGGCAACGCGATGACGCTGCAGGTGAACACCGGCCGCATCAACAAGACGGTTGCGCTGTCCTTCACCAATCCGTACTGGACCATCGATGGCGTCAGCATGGGCTGGGACATCTACCAGCGTAACGTCGATCCCACCTCGCTGTCGGTGGCAACCTACAAGTCGTCGTCCATCGGTGCAGGCCTGCGCTTCGGCTACCCGATTGCCGAGGATGACCGGATCAACTTCGGTCTGGCCATCGACCAGACCTCCATCAAGGTCTTCGACACCAGCCCCGCGCCGTACGTCAACTTCGTCAATACCTTCGGCGACACGGCCCGCAGCCTGGTGGCGACGGCCGGCTGGGCGCGGGATCGGCGTGACAGTTTCCTGTACCCGACGTCCGGCGTCTATCAGCGCGCGTCGCTGGAAGTCGCAACGCCAGCGCTCGACATGCGCTACGTCCGTGGCAGCTACCAGCACCAGTACTGGATCCCGTTCGGCGGCGGCTACGCGCTGATGCTGAACGGCGATCTCGGCTACGCCCACGGCTACGATGGCAAGGAACTGCCGTTCTACAAGAACTTCTACGCCGGCGGCATCGGTTCGGTGCGGGGCTACCAGCAGAGCACGCTGGGCCCGCACTACACCGACAGTAACGGCTATGTCCGTGCCCTCGGCGGCAACCGTCGGGTGGTGGGTAACGTGGAGTATTATTTCCCGATGCCCGGCGGTGGCAAGGACAAGTCCATGCGCCTTTCGCTGTTTGGTGACGCGGGTTATGTCTGGGGCGCGGATGACAAGGTCCGGGCTTCGGATTTGCGGTACAGTGCCGGGTTGGCGTTCAGCTGGAGCTCCCCGGTCGGTCCGCTCAAGTTCAGTCTTGGCCAGGCCCTCAAGAAAGAGGACGGAGACAAGACGCAAAAATTCCAGTTCCAGTTGGGTACGGTTTTCTGATTGCAGCCGTATCGGGTGCAGATGGAGGTTTCAGGTGAAAGGTATCGGTATATCCACGCTCGCAGCGCTGCTGCTTGCCGCCTTTGCGCAGACGGCGGTAGCCGAGGTGAAGGTCGGCTTCGTCAATTCGGACCGGGTGATGAAGGAAGCGCCGCCGGCAAAGCGTGCCCAGCAGAAGCTCGAGAAGGAATTCGAGAAGCGTGACCAGGATCTGCAGCGGATCGCCAAGCAGCTCCAGGGCATGCAGGAAGCCCTCGAGAAAAACGGCATGACCATGGCCGAAGGCGAGCGCCGCAACAAGGAGCGTGAGTTCAACGAACTCAACCGCGACTTTCAGCGCAAGCAGCGCGAGTTCCGTGAAGACCTGAACCAGCGTCGCAACGAAGAGCTCGCCAGCGTTCTCGATCGCGCCAACAAGACGATCAAGCAGATCGCCGAGGCCGAGAAGTACGACATCATCTTCCAGGAAGCCGTCTACGCCAGCCCGCGTATCGACATCACCGACAAGGTGATCAAGGCGCTGACCGAAGCCAAGTAAGCGTTCGCCGATGGAAACCTCCCTTGGCGAACTGGTCGCCCGGCTGGGTGGCGAACTGGTCGGCGACGCGACGATTCGTGTTCGCCAGATCGCGTCACTCGAAGCCGCGCGGCCCGGCGAAATCGCATTTCTCTCCAATCCGAAGCTGATCGCGGCCCTCGCATCGAGCGAGGCGTCGGCTTTCATCCTGTCGCCGAAGGCTGCCGGGCTCACCGAACGGGCCCGCATCCTCACGCCGGATCCCTACCTTTACTTTGCCCGGGCGGCGCAGCTGTTCAATCCGCCCAAGCGGCCCGCGGCTGGTGTCCATCCGTCGGCGGTAGTCGCGTCGGCGCTGCCCGCGTCAGTGTCGGTCGCGCCCCAGGCGGTTATCGGTGAGGGCTGCGAGATCGGCGAAGACTGCATCATCGGCGCCGGCTGCGTGCTGGGCGATGGCGTCCGGTTGGGCGCGGGCTCGCTGCTTCATGCGGGCGTGAAGATTTACGACAACTGCGAGATCGGTGCCCGCGCCATCATCCATTCGGGCGCCGTGATCGGTGCCGACGGCCTGGGTTTCGCGCGGGATGCCGACAAGCACTGGGTGAAGATTCCCCAGATCGGCCGCGTCATCATCGGTGACGACGTGGAGATCGGTGCCAACACGACCATCGACCGTGGCGCCCTGGACGACACGGTGATCGGCAACGGCGTGAAGCTCGACAACCTCATCCACGTGGCCCACAACTGCCGGATCGGCGACGATTCGATCATGGCGGCGATGGCGGGCCTGGCGGGCAGCACCGTCGTCGGCAAGCGTGTGATGGCCGGTGGCAAGGCCGGGTTTTCGGGTCACCTGGAGGTCGCCGACGATGTGACCATTTCGGCCGACACCAACGTCACCAAGAGCATCGACAAGGCCGGCGTCTACACGTCGATGATCCCGCTGCAGGCCCATGCAGACTGGGTCAGGAATTTCTCCCATCTGCGTCGTCTCGACGCGATGGCCGAGCGGCTGCGCGAACTCGAGAAGAAGCTCGGCGCCAAGGAATCATGAGGGAGCAAGAACAATGAGCATCATCGACATCAACGAGATCAAGAAATACATTCCCCACCGTTATCCGTTCCTGCTGGTGGATCGCATTCTCGAGCTGGAAGAGGGCAAGCGCGTGGTCGGCCTGAAGAACGTCACGGTCAATGAGCCGTTCTTCCCCGGCCACTTTCCCCACAGCCCGGTGATGCCCGGCGTGCTGATCATCGAAGCCCTGGCCCAGGCGGCCGCGGTGCTGGCCTTCAAGACCGAAGGCACGACGCCCGATCCAGATGCGATGGTGTATTTCGCCTCCGTCGATAACGTGCGCTTCAAGCGCCCGGTGGTGCCTGGCGACCAGTTGATCCTCGAAGCGGAAATCGTCCGGACGATCCGCAACATCTGGAAGTTCAAGGGGGTTGCCCGCGTCGACGGCGAAGTGGCGACCGAAGCTGAATTCATGTGCGCGATCAAGCGATGAGCATCCATCCGACTGCCATTGTCCATCCCGGTGCCCGTCTGGCCGACGGCGTGCAGGTCGGTGCCTATTCGATCATCGGCGAGCACGTCGAGATCGGAGAAGGCTCGTGGATCGGTCCGCATGTGGTCGTTGAGGGCCACACGAAGATCGGTCGCGACAACCGGATCTTCCAGTTCTGCTCCATCGGCTCCGAGCCCCAGGACAAGAAGTACGCCGCCGAGCCGACCCGCCTCGAGATCGGCGACGGCAACACGATCCGCGAGTTCTGCAGCTTTTCCACCGGCACGGTGCAGGATGGCGGCCTGACCCGCGTTGGCAACAACAACTGGATCATGGCCTACGTGCATGTCGCCCACGACTGCATGGTCGGCGACAACACGATCTTCGCCAACAACGCGACGCTGGCCGGCCACGTCACGGTGGGTGACTGGGCTATCCTCGGTGGCTTCACCGGCGTGCACCAGTTCGTCCGCGTGGGCGCGCACAGCTTCTGCGGCGTCGGCACAGTGCTGCTGCAGGATCTGCCGCCGTTTGTCACGGTGTCCGGCAACCCGGCCTCACCCCACGGCATCAATAGCGAGGGCCTCAAGCGTCGGGGTTTCAGCGCCGAAGGCATCGCCGCCATCAAGCGGGCCTACAAGACGCTGTACCGCAACGGCCTGACCCTCGACGAGGCCCGCAAGCAGATCGCCGAAGCGGCCGCCTCGGCACCCGAGTTGCAGCAGTTCTCTGATTTCATCGCCGACTCCGGGCGTGGCATCGTTCGCTGATCCATGGTTGTGCGCATCGCCATGGTGGCGGGCGAGGCCTCCAGCGACCTCCTCGCAAGCCACCTGATCCGGGCGCTCAAGCGCCATCTCCCCGATGCCGAATTCTTCGGCATCGGCGGGCCCAAGATGCAGGCGGAAGGCTTCAAGGCCTGGTGGCCGGCCGAGAAGCTGTCGGTCCACGGCTATGTGGACGCCCTCAAGAATTACCGCGAACTCTCCGGCATCCGCCGCAGCCTTTTGAACCGCCTGCTGGCCGACCGGCCGGCTGCGTTCATTGGTGTGGATGCGCCGGATTTCAGCCTGTGGCTTGAGCGCCGCCTGAAGGACAAGGGTATCCCGGCGATCCACTTCGTCAGCCCGTCCATCTGGGCCTGGCGCCGTGGCCGGCTGAAGGGCATCGCCCGCTCGGTCAGCCACATGCTGTGCCTTTTCCCGTTTGAGCCTGAGCTGTACCGCACCGCTGGCGTGCCGGTGAGCTACGTGGGCCATCCGCTGGCGGATGTCTTCCCGCTCAAGCCGGATCAGGCCGGCGCCCGGGAGATGCTGCAGATCACCGGCGACGGCCCCGTGTTCGCCTTCCTGCCGGGCAGCCGCCAGTCCGAGCTGCGCAACCTCGCCGACACCTATATCGCCACTGCGGCGATCCTCCACGAGCGTCATCCGGATGCGCGCTTTCTGGTGCCCCTGGCAACCCGCGAGACTCGGATGCTGTTCGAGGACGCGCTGCGGCGTCACGCCCACGTGGATCTGCCCATCCGCATCCTGTTCGGCCACGCCACTGACGCGATGATCGCTGCCGACGTGGTGCTGGTAGCGAGCGGCACCGCGACCCTAGAAGCGGCGCTCCTCAAGCGGCCGATGGTCATCACCTACAAGATCGGCAAGTGGTCGTATCGCCTGATGCGGCGCATGGCCTACCTGCCGTGGGTCGGGCTGCCCAATGTGCTCGCCAACCGCGAGGTGGTGCCCGAGGTGCTGCAGGACGCCGCCACGCCCCAGGCGCTGGCCGATGCCCTCGACGGCTGGCTCACCGACAAGGCGCGGGCCGCCGAGCTGGTCGAGGTGTTCACTGACATGCACCTGCAGCTGCGCCAGAACACCGCTGACAAGGCCGCCGCGGCGATCCTGCCCTACCTGCGCGGGCACGCCTGATGGACCGCCTGTGCGGCGTCGATGAAGCTGGCCGCGGCCCCCTGTGCGGGCCGGTGGTGGCGGCGGCGGTGATCCTCGATCCGGCCCGGCCGATCGTCGGGCTGGCCGATTCCAAGAAGCTCTCCGAGAAGCGCCGCGTCGCGCTGGCTGCCGAGATCCGCGAGAAGGCCCTGGCCTGGTGCGTGGCAGAGGCCAGCGTTGAAGAGATCGACCGGCTGAACATTCTCCATGCCTCGATGCTGGCGATGCAGCGGGCGGTGGCAGGGCTGAAACCCGCGCCGACCCGGGCCCAGGTAGACGGCAACCGCTGCCCGCAGCTGGCCGTGCCCTGCGAGGCCATCGTGAAGGGTGACGCTCTGGTGCCCGAGATCTCGGCGGCGTCCATCCTCGCCAAGACGGCCCGGGATGCGCAGCTGCTCGAACTCGACCGGAAGTATCCCCAGTATGGGCTCGCCGGCCACAAGGGCTACCCGACGCCGGCCCACCTGGCCGCGCTGCGGGCCCATGGCGCCTGCGAGATCTACCGCAAGAGCTTCGGGCCGGTTCATGATGTGATTGCCAACCCACCGCTCTGGACCGACGAGGATTGCACATGAAGCTCCACCATCTGATGCTCTTCATCCACCTGGCCGGCGTGGTCGTGTGGGTCGGCGGAATGGCGTTTGCGCACTTCTGTTTGCGCCCGGCTGCGCTCGAGCTATCGCCGGCGGATCGGCTCGGGCTGTGGAGCAGGGTGCTCGGGCGTTTCTTCCGTATCGTCTGGGGGGCGATTGGCGCCATTGTCGTCAGCGGCTTTGCGATGCTGCTGGAGGTCGGTTTTGCCCAGGCGCCGCGATCCTGGCATGTGATGGCGGGCGTCGGGCTGGTGATGGCGGCGGTGTTCGCCAGCATCTGGTTCGGGCCGTGGCGCGGGTTGCAGCAGGCGGTTGCCGAGGCCAGCTGGGCCCAGGGCGCCAAGGCGATGAATACGATCCGCCAGCGGGTCACCTTCAATCTCGTCCTGGGCGCGCTGACCGTGGCGCTCGCCACCCTTGGCCTGGCGTTCTGAACCGTGAAACAGCTCACTTCCCGCGACAACCCGACCGTCAAGCACCTTCACGCGCTGGCGACATCGGCGAAGGATCGGCGCACCAGCTGCGAGACGCTGCTTGATGGCGCTCACTTGCTTGGCGTGGCGCTGGAGCGCGGCGTTCAGCTGCTGCGGGTGGTGGTAAGCGAAAGCGGCCGGCGCCTGCCGGAGATCGCAGCGCTGCTGGCGCGTTGCCCGTCGGAGATCTGCATCGAACTGCCGGACCGGCTGTTTGCCCACGTTAGCCCGGTGGATGCGCCGAGTGGCGTGCTGGCGGTGGTGGCGATGCCCGCCGCTCCGGCAATGGCGGTGCCAACGGGCAGCTGCGTGGTGCTCGACGGTGTGCAGGACCCGGGCAACCTCGGCACCATCCTGCGCACATCGGCGGCGGCTGGCGTGGCGGATGTGCTGCTCACGCCGGGCTGCGCACAGGCCTGGTCGCCGCGCGTCTTGCGGGCGGCGATGGGGGCGCATTTCGGGCTGCGCATCCGCGAGGGTGTGGATGCCTCGGCTGCCCTTGCCGGATATCCGGGCGAGATTCTGGCGGCGGATCTTCGGGATTCGGTTGAACTCTACGACCTGGATCTGCGCGGGCCGGTGGCCTGGCTGTTCGGTTCGGAAGGCCAGGGCCTCTCTAAAGCCGTGGCTGCGCTGGCGACCAAGCGGGTGCTGATCCCGATGCCTGGCGGCATGGAATCCCTCAATGTGGGTGTTGCGGCGGGCGTGTGCTTGTTCGAGCAGCTGCGCCAGCGGCGCGCCTCAGGCCGGTAAGGGCAGGCGCAGATCGGCCGCAGCTGCGGCGGCGTTGCCGTCTGCCTGGAAGCGCACCACCCCAAGCAGTGGCGCCGGCATGCGAGCCTTGAGTGCCTCGAGGTTCTGGTCAAACCGCAGCATCGCCGGATCGACCTGATTGGCCACCCAGCCGACAATCTTCAGGCCGCGGGCGGCCACCGCCTCGGCGGTGAGCAGGGCGTGATTGATGCAGCCCAGGCGCATGCCCACCACGATGATCACCGGCAGGGCCAGATCCCGCGCCAGATCGGCGGTGTCGTAGTCGTCCGACAGCGGCACGCGAAAACCGCCCACGCCTTCCACCAGCACCAGATCAGCCTTGCCCTTGAGCGCGGCAAACGCGTCGAGGATGCGGCCCGTTTCGAGCGTCACGCCTTCTTCGGTCGCGGCAATGTGTGGCGCGATGGGGCTGGCGAGGCAGTAGGGGTTGAGCAGGGCGAGGCCCGGATCGAAGCTGCAGGCGGCGCGGATGCGGGCGGCGTCTTCATTGAGGAATTCCCCGTTCACCATCTCGGCGCCGGCGGCGATGGGCTTCATGCCAAGGGCGGTGAGGCCGCGGGCGCGGGCGGCGTGGAGCAGGGTGCAAGTGACGAAGGTCTTGCCGATCTCGGTGTCGGTGCCGGTGATGAAGAAGGCGCTCATTTCAGGTTTTCAGGTCTTTTCGGCGACGAGCCAGAAGGTGTCGTAGGACGCGGGCAGCCCGTCCGGGCCCCGGTGGGCTTCGTAGGCGGCGGAGAGCCGGGCCCAGGCGGTCTTGCCCAGGGGCGCTCGGCGGCGCGGGGCGCCGGTCTGGTGGGCGCCGAGGGTCTTGATGTCGGAGAGCAGGCTGCGCAGATCGGGCGCCCAGGCGTGGAGGGTGTCGCGGTCGCTGTCGAGCACGCGCAGGCCGGCACATTCGGCGGCGTCGATGACGACTTCGGGCGGCTGGAAGCGCAGCACGTGCTCGTCGTTGTCCACGTGGCGGAAGGCGTCGCGGAGTTCGGTGAGGGTGCCTGGACCGAGGGTGGCGATCCACAGCTGGCCGCCGGGGGCGAGGGCGCGGGCGAGTTCGGGCAGGGCGCGGCGCGGGTTACACCATTGCAGCGCGTAGCTGGACCACAGGGCGTCGAGGCTTTCGGCGGCGACGGGCAGGTGTTCGATGTCGGCGCACACCGGCAGGGCCGCGCCGGGCGGGTGGCGGCGCAGCATGGCCGGGGCGAAGTCGAGGGCGAACAGCGTGGCGGCCGGATAGGCGCGGGCAAGGCCGGCGAGGGCGTAGCCGGTGCCGCAGCCGGCGTCGA
>NZ_BSPX01000011.1:0-75126 GCF_030161255.1 Zoogloea oryzae | reverse complement strand
GGGCGTCACCACCGGCTTGGCTGCGGCGGCGGGTGTCACAGGGGCCGGCTTGGCGGCCGTCTGGGCCAGCACGGCCGGGGCGGCCAGCGCGAGGGCGGTGGCCACGACCAGCGGGCGCAGGGACAGGGGGGATTTCTGGGCGGATCTCATGAACGGTACTCCGGAAGACGCATGAGCCGGGGCGCTGGGGCCTCACGGCGAACCCGGCGAGCATAGCACCTCGTCTTTCCCGGGGTCCGTGAAGGCTGTGGCATGTTTGCGCTTTGCCAGCCGGCGGGTCCGCCATCCGCCGGCTGGGTGGTTCAGGGCGCCGGGATGGGGCGCCGGGCGATGCGGGTCAATGCAAGGCTGCCCATCAGCGCGAGGAGCAGGGAGCCCGGCTCGGGAACGGAGGTGTTCTCGTCGAGCACCCGGGTGGTGAGCATGCCTGGGTCGTTGGCGCGGGTGAAGTCGTCCACCAGAAAGCCTTCGCCGCTCAGCCAGACGGGGTTGTCGTAGCTGAGCGTGGACAGGCCCAGGGCGGTATCCCGCGCCCAGCCGTCGATCTGGATCTGGCCGCCGGAGGCGAAGAAGCCGATGCCGTCGCTGGTGGGCGTGAGCAGCAGTTCAAACAGATTGGCGCCGGCGATGGTCCGGTACGAGGGCGAACTGTTGGGCGCATGGACGAGTTCGAGGTTGGCGCCAAAGCCCGCGCCGGATATTTCCACGCCGTCGATGCTGACTGTCGGCTCGAGGCTCGCCTGGAGCGTGGCCTTGACGGCGTTCCAGACCGAGCGGTTCGAGGTGATGCTGACGTTCCAGGGCTTGGAGTAGTCGAAGACCGCGGGGCCGGCGAGGCGCCAGTCGGTTTCATACACGCCGCTGTTGTCGAGATCCGACCCCGCGGCCGGCGTGCCGCCGCCCTGGCGCGTGCCGGGCAGGAACAGCGGTGTGTAGAAGGTGGCGTTGCCGGTGAAGGTGGTGAGCGAGGTGAAGCTGAACAGGCCGCCGACGGGCGTGGTGTGCGGGTCGGGGGTGGAGGTGATGCGCAGCTCGCTGGTGACGCGCCAGGTGCCGTTGAGCCCGTCGGTGATGGTGACCTGCTGGGCGTCGAGGTGCACAGGCGTGGCCGCAGCCCAGTCTGCGCTGAACAGCAGGGCAAGGCAGATCGGGGCGGTAGTGCAGACCCGCTGCATCAGGGATGGCTGTGTCGTCATTTTCTTGTTTCTCCTCCTGGCTGATGGATGGGGCTGCGCAGGGCGACAGCCCGCCGGTAGACCGGGTGACGCAAGAGGATTGCAGGCGAGGCGGGAACGGGTGCGACGAATACCCCTCATGCGTCGAGGGGTTTGGAGCAATCGGCGTGCCCAAAATGGGAAGTGTGTGAAAACGCTGGGGTTTGTGATTGTTCCGTGAAATATTTCACGCCCAGTGTAAAGCGCGGCGACAGTTTTCCCCGGGTTTGGCCCGGCGGGCAGGCGTCACGGGAGCACCGTGACCACCACGCTGCGGGTGTGGCCGTGCGCCCGATGCTCCCACAGGAAGATGCCCTGCCAGGTGCCCAGCAGCAGGCGGCCGCCGCCCACCGGCACGGTGAGGCTCACGTCCGACAGCACGCTGCGGGCGTGGGCGGCCATGTCGTCGTCGCCTTCCAGATCGTGCCGGTAGGCCGGGTCGCCGTCGGGGGCGAGGCGGGCGAAGACGGTTTCGAGGTCGCGGCGCACGTCCGGGTCGGCGTTTTCGGTGATGAGCAGCGAGCAGCTGGTGTGCTGCACGAAGACGTGGGCCAGCCCGCAGTCGATGCCGGCGGCGCGCACCACCGCGGCCACGTCGGCGGTGATGTCGCGGGTGGCGCGGGGGCGGGTGGTGAAGCTGAGAATCTGCTGATGGGGCATGGGCGGTGGTCGGTATTGGGGTTAAGGGAGCATCACCACATGCCGATCGCCCCGCACGATGCTCGCCAGCACCACGATGCCCACCAGCACCGACAGGCCCAGCATGGGCAGGGTGGTGGCGGTGAGCCAGGGCTGGGCATAGCCGCCGGCGAGGAAGGCCGAGATGTCCCACGCGCCGTGGGCCACCATCGCCGGCCACAGGCGCCCGGTGTGGCGGCGGAACACGTACAGCACGCTGCCGCTCAGGGCCGCGAGGAACACCTGGATCACCCCCACCGCGCCGGTGCCCATCAGCACGTTGGGCAGGTGGAACAGGCCGAAGCACACAGCCGTCCATAGCGCCGCGCTGGATTCTGCCCGGCCGCCCTCCCGCAGGGCGCGCAGCACGAAGCCGCGGAACAGCGTCTCCTCCGCAAAGCCCACCAGCACCCCCGACACCACGACGGCCAGCAGCAGGTCGAGGGGCACGGCCTGCCAGTCGACGCCGGCCAGGCGCAGCGCGATGGCGGCCCACCAGAACCCCATCGCCGCCTTCATCACCCCGGTCACCGGCAGCCGCCGCGGGTCGCGCCACAGGTGATCCCAGCGGGTGATGGCCAGCCAGCCCAGCAGGACCACGCTACCCACCGCGAGGGACAGCACCCCCGTGCGCCAGGCATTGGCCGCCGTCTTGAACCAGTCCAGATACGAGATGCCGCTGCTCGACTGGATGACGAAGGTGATCAGCCCGTACAGCATCCACGCCATCAGGGCAGGGACGATGCCGGGCGCAAGGCGCGGAAGGGACATGGCGGTATGCAGGGTGTGAGGATGCGGCGGATTGTAGAACGTCATGCAGGCCCTGTAGGCCCTGTAGGTCGGACTTCAGTCCGACAACGCGGCCGGATCGGAGGGGGATGTCGGACTGAAGTCCGACCTACAGGGCGGCTGGGGCCCCATCCTTCCTGCCTTTCCCCACGAACTTCGCGGCCCCTGGCCCCATGGCGGGTACACTCCACTTTTGACCATTCGAGAGACGCCCCGCGCCGCATGCAAACAGAAGCCCGAGACACCCCCATCTACGCCGTGATCGCCGCAGTCCAGCTGCCCACCGTGCCCGACTTCGAGTTCGACGCCTCGCTCACCGAGCTGCGCGAACTCGCCAAGACTTTGGGCCTGCAGGTCGTCCACAGCTTCGTCCAGAAGCGCACCACCTTCGACACGGCGGCCTATCTGGGGGCCGGCAAGCGGCAGGAAGTCCGCGACTACGTGGCCGGCGACGACGGCCGCGAAATCGAGTTCGTGCTGGTGGATCACGAGCTGTCGCCTTCCCAGGCGCGCAATCTGGAGGTGGAGGTGGGCTGCGAGGTGATGGACCGCACCATGGTCATCCTCGAGATCTTCCACCGCAACGCGCGCTCCCGCGCGGCCAAGGCCCAGGTGGAGATCGCCCGCCTCGGCTACATGGCCCCGCGCCTGCGCGAGATGGCCAAGCTGGCCGGCTCCCAGGGGCGCCAGCGGGGCGGCGGCGGTGGCCGTGGGGCGGGTGAATCCCTCACCGAGCTCGACCGCCGCAAGATCCGCGACCGCATCGCCGAGCTCCAGCAGGAGATCATCGCCATGGACGCCGAGCGCAAGACCCAGCGCGCCCGCCGCCAGGGCAGCCGCGGCCTCGCCAGCGTGGCGCTGGTGGGCTACACCAACGCCGGCAAATCCACCCTGATGCGCGCCCTCACCGGCAGCGAGGTGCTGGTGGCCAACAAGCTCTTCGCGACCCTCGACACCACCGTCCGCGTCCTCTACCCCGAGAGCGTGCCCCGCGTGCTGGTGAGCGACACCGTCGGCTTCATCAAGAACCTGCCCCACGGCCTCGTTGCGTCCTTCAAATCTACGCTGGATGAAGCGCTTGAGGCCGAGCTGCTGCTCCACGTGATCGACGCCAGCGACCCCGGCTTCGAACGTCAGCTGGAAGTGACCGACACCGTGCTCGCCGAGATCGGCGCCGACGAAGTGCCCCGCATCCGCGTATTCAACAAGATCGACCACGTGGGCGACGCCGAAGCCCAGGCCGAACACGCCGCCGCACTGGAGGCCCGCTACCCCGGCTGCATCGTGATGAGCGCCCGCCGCCCCGACGACGTGATGCGCCTGCACGGCACCATCGTCACCTTCTTCCAGCGCGATCTGGTCGAAGGCGAGCTCTTCCTCCCTTGGTCCGCCCAGCAACTCCGCCAGGCCGTGTTTGCCCACTGCCAGGTGCTCGAAGAACGCGCCGACGAAGCCGGCGCCTTCTTCAAGGTGCGCACCGAGGCCGATGTGCTGGAAAAGCTGCGCACGCAGATCGGCGAGGCGGGAGAAGGCAGCCCCCCACCCCTGTAGGTCGGACTTCAGTCCGACATTTCCCCCTCGCTCATCAACCCGTGTTGTCGGACTGAAGTCCGACCTACAGGTTGATCCGCGAGGGGGTAACGGAGACCCTCGGTCGCTCAAAAATGAGGCAGCGTCGCCTGAAAATTAGGCGGCGGAGGGTGGCAATCACTCTCCGTCGATGAAAAATCACCCACCGCCCTGTGGGTCGGGCGTCAGTCCGACCTACGGAGACGCTACAACCCCCGTGCCCACGCCGGGCGCAGGTGGGCGTCGCCGGGGTCGGCGATGGCTTGCCGCACCTGAGCGAGCAGCTTTTCCTTGTCCGCACCCAGGGTGCCCTTGAGCACCAGCCAGTTGCTGGCGTGGTCGGAGCGGAACACCGTGCGGCGTAGCTCCAGCTGGCTGAGGAAGCGTTCCATCTCGTGGAAGAGGCCGGGCTGGTCCAGCGGCTCCCACTCCGCAAAGCCCTCGCGGAAGCGCGCTTCGCCCTTGGGGAAGCTCGCCACCAGCGTGGACAGGTACTCCGGCTGGGTGGCGTTGGCGAGGCGGGCGGAGTTGTCGGCGTGCTGGGCGGAATAGACCTGCCCGCCGAGGCCGTTGAGGATCATCACCGAGCGGGTGATGCCGGCCTCGCCGAGCTTGTCGAGGGCGCTGCGGGTGGAGTCGAAGGTTTCGCCCTTGTTCACCTTTTCGAGCACCGTGTCGTCGCCGGATTCGGCGCCGAGATACACCATTGCCAGCCCGGCGGCGCGGAGCTGGGCGAGTTCTTCCACCGTCTTCTTCTTGAGGTTGCGCGCCAGGCAGTAGCTGGAGACGCGATGCACCGCCGGCATGTGCTGGCGGATGGCGTCGAGGATGGCCAGCAGGCGGCGGGTGGGGAGCACCAGCGCGTCGCCGTCGGCCAGGAAGACGCGGCGGACCTGGTCGCCGTACAGCTGGCCGGTGCGGCGGATGCTTTCGAGCACCTCGTCCTGGCTGCGGGCGCGGAAGGCCTTTTGCGGGGCGGTGTACATCTCGCAGAAAGTGCAGTGGTTCCAGGAGCAGCCGTCGGTGACGGGCAGGATCAGCGATTGGGCCTCGGAGGGCGGGCGGAAGACGGGTTCGACGTAGCGGATGGGGATGCTGGACATGGGGCGGGCCTTTGCTGCGGTGCAGTCGATGAGGCTACCATCGGACGACTGGATTGCGGAGGTGCGGGATGAAGGACGGCGCGTCGTGTTCGGCGGGTTGCGGCTGCGGGCCGCAGGGTGGGGTGTCGGCTCAGGTGCCGGCCGGTGAGCCGGCGACGGGTGCGGCGCGTTTCCGGTCGACCTTCCGGGTGCCGGGGATGGATTGTCCGTCGGAGGAGGTGCAGATCCGCGCCGCGCTGGGCGGGCTGGCCCAGGGGCTGCGCTTTGATCTGCCGGGGCGCTCGCTGGTAGTGGATCACGCGGTGCCGGCGGGCGTGGTGCTGGGGCGGCTGCAGAAGCTGGGGATGGGCGCCGAGCTCGTCGACAGCGGCCCGGCCACCGCGCCGATGCCTGCGGCCCCGGCGTCCGACCCGGCCGCCGAGCGGCGCAGCCTGTGGTGGCTGCTGGCGATCAACGGGGTGATGTTCGTGATCGAGGTGGTGGCGGGCTGGTGGGCGGATTCGTCGGGCCTCTTGGCCGACGGCCTCGACATGTTTGCCGATGCCGCGGTGTATGGCACGGCGCTCTACGCGGTGGGGCGCGGCGCGCAGGTGCAGGCGAAGGCGGCGCGGCTCGCCGGGGTTTTGCAGCTGGCGCTGGCGGTGGGGCTGTTCGGGCAGGTGGCGCAGCACATCGCCCACGGCGCGGAGCCCCTCGCCGGGGCGATGATGGGGGTGTCGGTGCTGGCGCTGGTGGCCAACGTGGCCTGCCTGCTGAGGGTGGCGCGGCACCGGGACGGCGGCGCCCACATGAAGGCGAGCTACATCTTCTCGGCCAACGACGTGCTGGCCAACCTGGGGGTGATCGCGGCCGGGGCACTGGTGGCGTGGACCGGCGCCCAATGGCCCGACTGGCTGATCGGCAGCCTCATCGGCGCGATGGTGCTGGCGGGGGCGGTGCGGATTCTGCGCCTCCCTGCCTGACCAGCGGCCACAGGGCGACGAGGCCCAGCAGCGGGCCGGGCAGGAGGAGCCACGCCACCTGCTCATGCAGCGTGGGCCACAGGCGGGTGGTGAGGGCGATGGAACCCATGGTGATCGCAAAGCCGATGGCGTTCTGGAAGGCCAGCGCACTGCCCACGATCTCCGGCGGGCAGGCGCGGGCCGAGAGCGCCGAGAAGTGCGGCGAATCCGCCACCACGCTGGCGCCCCACACCAGCATCACCACCCCCAGCAGCCATTCCGGGCTGCCCGTGAGGAAGGGGTAGATTGCGCAGCACAGGGCGGAAACCGCCATCGCGATGGCCGCCACCCGGGCGCTGCCGATGCGCCGGCTGAGGAAACCGCCCGCCACGCAGCCGGCGGCGCCGATGCCGATCACTGCGAAGGACGGGCCCGACACGGCACCCTGCGTCACCTGCCCGACGAGCAGCGGCACGAGTGTCCAGAAGGCGTAGAGCTCCCACTGGTGGCCGAAGTAGCCGCCGGCCGAGGCGCGCAGGCGCGGCTCGAAGAAGGCGACGATCACCCGGCCCAGGCGCAGCGGTGGCGCGCCGGGCTTGCGTACCAGATGCGGGCCGTCGCCCAGCAGGGTGATGAGGCCGGCGGCCAGCACCGCCAGGCCCGACGACACCAGCACCGTGGCCTGCCAGCCCCAGCCCGTGTCGAGAAAGCGCACCCCGTGGGGCAGCGCGGTGCCGAGGGTGAGCATGCCCACCAGCCACGCCAGCGCCGCGCCGGCCTGCTGGGGCACCCAGCTCACCACCAGCTTCATCCCCAGCGGGTAGACCCCGGCCAGCGCCAGTCCCACGAAGAAGCGCAGGGGCAGCGCGGCGCCGAGGCCGTCGGCCAGCAGCGCGAAGGCGGCGTTGGCCAGCGCGCCGAGGATCGCGCAGACGGCAAAGATGCGGCTCGCCGCGAAGCGGTCGGCGAGGCCCGAGAGGGAAAAGCCGAGGGTGCCGGCGATGAAGCCCAGCTGCACCGCGTTGGTGAGCTGGCCGAGATCGGACGGCTGGAGCTGCCAGGCGCGCATGAGATCGGCGCCGGCGCTGTTGGCCGAGAACCACAGGGACGTGCCGAAGAGCTGGGCGACGACGATGAGGGGCAGCGCGGGCAGGCGCATCGGCAGGGCTCCGGTGGTTCGCGCTTCTGTAGGTCGGACTTCAGTCCGACATCATCGCGCTGGTCTGGCTGTGTTGTCGGACTGAAGTCCGACCTACAGGGCCTACAGGATGCTCGGGGTCAGGCGCGGCGGCCCATCGCCTCGCCCATGCGGATCGCGCGGGTGGGCGACCAGTCGGGGTTGAAGCTGAGGCGCCCCTTGGGGAAGAGCATGACGACGGTGGAGCCCAGCAGGAAGCGGCCCATCTCGTCGCCCTTTTTAAGCGTGACCTGGCCGGGGGCGTAGTCCCATTCCTTGATGGTGCCGGGGCGCGGCGGGTTGATCTGGCCGTGCCACACGGTGGCCATGCTGCCGACGATGGTGGCGCCCACCAGCACCAGCACGAAGGGGCCGGTCTCGTCGTTCTCGAAGACGCACACCACCCGCTCGTTGCGGGCGAACAGGCCGGGCACGCCGCGGGCAGTGGTCGGATTGACCGAGAAGAGCTCGCCGGGGATGTAGATCATCCGCGTGAGGCGGCCGTCGCAGGGCATGTGGATGCGGTGGTAATCCCGCGGGCTGAGGTAGAGCGTGGCGAACTCGCCGTCGTGGAACCACAGGGCGAGATCCCGATCGCCGCCCACCAGCGCGGTGGTGGAGTAGCTGTGGCCCTTGGCCTGGAAGATCTGGTCGCGCTCGATGCGGCCAAACTGGCTGATGGCGCCATCCACCGGGCACAGGTAGTCGGCGCTGGCAAAGGGCCGCGCGCCGGCCTTGAGCGGACGGGTGAAGAATTCGTTGAAGCTCGGGTAGCTGGCGATGTCCGGGTTGGCGGCTTCCGCCATGTTCACCCCGTAGCGCCCTACGAACCAGCGGATGACCGAGGTGGTGAGCCCGCCGGCCTTTGCGCTGGCCAGCTTGCCGGCCAGGATGGTGAGCGCCTGCTTGGGGATGAGGTATTGGGGAAGAACTTTCA
The DNA here is from genome assembly GCF_030161255.1 of Zoogloea oryzae. Classification (NCBI taxonomy): domain Bacteria; kingdom Pseudomonadati; phylum Pseudomonadota; class Betaproteobacteria; order Rhodocyclales; family Zoogloeaceae; genus Zoogloea; species Zoogloea oryzae. The sequence continues at coordinate 66,718 of NZ_BSPX01000011.1, read as the reverse complement.
GGCGGTCGGACACGGCGCGATCCCGGCGGTGGTGAAGGCGCGGATTATAGCTGCCGAGCCCGGTGCAGGCGCGCGGGCTGAGGTCTTGTAGGTCGGGCTTCAGTCCGACAACACCGTCGGATCGAAGCCCCGATGTCGGACTGAAGTCCGACCTACAAGGTCGGGGTGCGCTGCTGGGGATTCGTGCGGGTGAGGTGGGGGCGATGTCGGACTGACGTCCGACCTGCAGGTTCGGGGGCGTCAGCGGGTGGGAAAGCCGGCGTCTTCGATGGCGGCGCGGATGTCGCCTTCGGATACCAGCGTGCCGTGCTCGATCTCGGCGTGGCCGGTTTCGAGGGAGACCTCCACGTAGCCGATGTGGGGCAGATCCTGGATGGCGTTCATCACGGTGCGCAGGCATTCGTCCGACTGCATGCCGGAAATGGTGAGGGTGGTGGTGGGCATGGCGGGGCTCCGGGGTTGGATGTGCGCTCAGTGGGCGCGGGGTTCGATGGGGAAGAGGCGGTCGTAGGCCACGTTGAAGACGAAGGCGTAGGCGGTGTAGGCGGCGGCGAGGCCCAGGTCGGCCACCAGCGCCTCGATCCAGCCCATGGTGGTCCACCAGACGATCACCGGCAGGGTCATGAGCAGCAGCCCGCCTTCGAAGCCGGCCGCGTGGAGGATGCGCAGCGGCCACGGGCGGCGGTCGGCGGTGCGGCCGGTGAGGCGGCCTTCGATCCAGTCGTAGCTGCTGTTGTAGACGCCGTTCCACACGGCCGCCATCAGCGCCAGCACGGCCAGCAGGGTGAGGGATTCCTTCGGCGGAACGCCGGACAGCCACACGAAGGGCGGCGTGATGAGCAGCAGCCCGCCCACTTCAAACAGGGCGATCTGGCGGAGGCGGTCGGGCAGGCTGCGCAGGGCGGGCGCGGTGGCGGACATGGGGCGGGGCGGATTACAAACTGAGAGGGTTGCGGAGTTTAACGTGTCGGGCGAGACCGGCTAAACTGCCGGGCCGCCCGATCTCGATCCGACACCATGCCCGCTGCCGTGTTCCCGACCGAACCGCTCGAACTGCGCTCCCTCGTCTGCCACCCGGCGCTGCCGGACGGCGCGGTGAGCGGCATCTCCGTGACGCTGGCCGCCGGCCCGGACGGGCTGGTCATCCGTTACTGCCTCGACGGCGACCTCGCCGCGCTGCGCGTGCCTGACGCGGCCACGCCGCTGCCGCCCGAGCGCCTGTGGGCCCACACCTGCTTCGAGCTGTTCGTCGCCGAGGCCGGCGCGGCGGGCTACCGGGAGTTCAACTTCTCGCCCAATGGGCAGTGGATGCGCTTCGATTTTGCGGATTACCGGCAGCGCATTGCGTCGCCGGCCAGCCCCGCGCCGCGCATCCAAACCCGCCGCACCGACGCCGGGCTGGAACTGGACGTCACCCTGAGCGTCGAACAGTTACCGCCGGGCGATCTCGTCGTCGGCCTCACCGCCGTCGTCGAGCACGCCGATGGCAGCCATGCTTACTGGGCCCTGCGCCATCCCGCCGCCCAGCCCGATTTCCACCATCGCGACGGCTTTGCCCTCGCCCTGAAAGCTGTGAACCCATGATCCAATTCGGCCTCGACCGTCTGCTCGCCGACCCCGCCCTGCGCAAGCCGCTGGCCGGCAAACGCGTGGCGCTGCTCGCCCACCCGGCCTCCGTCACCCGCGACCTGACCCACGCCCTCGATGCCCTGATGGCCCTGCGCGACCTGCATATCACCGCCGCCTTCGGCCCCCAGCACGGCCTGCGCGGTGACAAGCAGGACAACATGGTCGAGTCGCCCGACTACTTCGATCCCCAGCACGGGATTCCGGTGTTCAGCCTGTACGGCGAGGTGCGCCGCCCGACGGCCACTATGCTCGACCGCTTCGACGTGCTGCTGGTGGATCTGCAGGACCTCGGCTGCCGCATCTACACCTTCATCACCACCCTGCGCTACGTGCTGGAGGCCGCCGCGAAGCACAAGAAGGCGGTGTGGGTGCTGGATCGCCCGAACCCCGCCGGCCGCCCGATTGAAGGCACGCTGCTCCAGCCCGGCTGGGAGAGCTTCGTGGGCGCCGGCCCGCTGCCCATGCGCCACGGCATGACGATGGGCGAGCTGGCGAAGTGGTTCATCGCCACCCTCAAGCTGGATGTGGAGTGCGAGGTGATCGCGATGCAGGGCTGGGAGCCCGAGGCCGCGCCGGGCTACGGCTGGCCGCTCGCCGAGCGCAGCTGGATCAACCCAAGCCCCAACGCGCCCAACCTGTCGATGGCCCGCGCCTACGCCGGCACGGTGATGCTGGAAGGCACGACGCTCTCGGAAGGCCGCGGCACCACCCGGCCGCTGGAGCTGTTCGGCGCGCCCGATCTCGACGCCCGCCAGATCATCGCCCACATGGAAACCATCGCCCCCAAGTGGCTGGCCGGCTGCAAGCTGCGCGAATGCTGGTTCGAGCCCACTTTCCACAAGCACGCCGGCAAGCTGTGCAACGGCGTGCAGATCCACGTGGAAGATCCGCTCCACTATAACCACCAGGCCTTCCGCCCGTGGCGCGTTCAGGCCCTGGCCTTCAAGGCCATCCGCCACCTGCGCCGGGATTACCCCCTGTGGCGCGATTTTCCCTACGAGTACGAGCACGACCGGCTGGCGATCGACCTCATCAACGGCTCGGAGATCCTGCGCGAGTGGGTGGACGACCGCAACTCGCGCCCGGGCGATCTCGACGCCCTGGCCCTGGCCGACGAGCGCGAATGGGACGAAACCCGGCGGCCCTTCCTGCTCTACTGAGCGCGGCTGGCCGCAACGAAAAAGGGCGCCCTGGTGGCGCCCTTGTCACATCAGCTGGCGGCGGGATCAGCCGATGGCCTTGAGGGTGACGCTGGCGTCCACCTTGCCGATGATCTTCTGCAGGCCACGACGGGTGGCGGTGTTGAGCACCAGCGGAGCCATCACGTTGGCGCGCACCGGCGAGGCGCCTTCGCCGCGGCTGACGATCAGCAGCACGCTGGCGTCGTCGGCGCTGCCCAGCTGAAGGGCGGCGACCTCGTCATCGCCGAGGGTGAATTCGTAGTTGAGGCCGAGGATGTCCGGCGTGGTGACGGTGAAGGCGACCTGGGGATCGTCCAGGCACTGGAGCACGAACAGCTTGGGCGCATCGGTGTCGGCGGTATGCACCAGGGTGAACTGGCGGCAGTTCTCGAAGCCCGGCAGGCCGGCCGGAAAGTCGATGACGCGGTCGGCCGAGACTTCCATTTCGCCGACGACAGGACTGGTGATTTTCATGGTTGTTCCCCCTTTGGTGTGAGCGCGGACAGGCACGGATGTCCGCGCCTTCGGATGCGTACTTTCATCATAGGCGGGGCGGGGGGAATCAACCCCGGGAGAAGAGGGGTTTTTTCACGGCTTTCCCGCGCTTGGCGGGCGGGCGCTTGAACGAAAAAAAGGGACGTCCGAGGACGTCCCTTGATCTGGCTTGCAGCTACCGCCGCGACTTAGCGGTCGCGGTTGAAGGTGCGGCCGGCACGCGGCTTGCCGCCGTCGCCGCTGCGGCCACCGCCAAAGCCGCTGCCGGCGTTGTGGTGGGTCGAGCTGCGCTTGGCAACATGGGGGAACTCGGTGCGATGTTCCGGGTGACGCGGACGGTCGGCGAATTCGGTGCGACGGTTGTCGCCGAAATCACGGGTGCCTTCGCTGCGGCCGGCCCACGGGCTGGCCGGACGGCTGTCGCCACGGGTGTCGTCACGACGCTCGTTGCGATCGAAACGGCCACCGCCGAAACCGCCGGCGGGCTTGTCGCCGAAACGGGCGCCACCGTGGCCGGCGGACGGACGCTTGTCGCCGAAACGCGGTGCGTTGCCGAAGCTGCGGCCGCCTTCGCGACGGGGGCCGCCGGGGCGGCGGTCGTCGGCGGGCATGGTGCTGCGCGGCTCGAGGCCCGGCAGGGTGTGCACGGCCAGCGGCTGGCGGGTGTAGCGTTCGATGGCGCGCAGCAGGCGCACGTCACGGCGCTCGGCCAGGCTGATGGCGATGCCGCTGGAGCCGCCGCGGCCGGTGCGGCCGATGCGGTGGACGTAGTCGGCGGCAACCTTGGGCAGGTCGTAGTTGATCACGTGGCTGATGGTGCGCACGTCGATGCCGCGGGCGGCAACGTCGGTGGCGATCAGCACGCGCAGGTGGCCGCGACGGAGTTGATCCAGGGTGCGGGTGCGCATGCGCTGGTTCATGTCGCCGTGCAGGGCGGCAACCGAGTGACCCATGGACTCGAGGTTGAGGGTCAGGGCGTCGGCGTCACGCTTGGTGGCGGTGAACACGATGGCCTGATCCACGCCGACATCGCGCAGCAGGCCGTCGAGCAGGCGGTTCTTGTGGCCGATGTCATCGGCGACCATCAGGCGCTGTTCGATGTTCTCGTGGCGGGTCTGGGCGGAATCGATCTCGATGCGCTCGGGATCCTTCAGCAGGCGCTGCATCATGCGGGCGACCTGACCGTCGAGGGTGGCGGAGAAGAACAGGGTCTGGCGGCTGGCGGGCAGCTTGGCGCAGATGGCCTCGATGTCGTCCACGAAGCCCATGTCGAGCATGCGGTCGGCTTCGTCGAGGATCAGGATCTCGAGGCGGGCGAAGTCGATGCGGCCGCTGTTCATCTGGTCCATCAGGCGGCCGGGGGTGGCCACGAGGATCTCATAGGGGCTGGACAGCAGCTTGTTCTGCACCGGGTAGGGCATGCCGCCGACGACGCTGACGGCCTTGGCGTAGCGCAGGTTCTTGCCGTAGCGCTTGGTGGCTTCGGTGACCTGCACGGCCAGTTCGCGGGTCGGGGTGAGCACCAGCACGCGGGGGCCGCGGGCCTTGATGGTCGGCTCGGTGGTCAGACGCTCGAGGGAGGGCAGCATGAAGGCGGCCGTCTTGCCGGAGCCGGTCTGGCTGGAGACGACGAGATCCTTGCCGGCGAGAGCGGCAGGGATGGCGGCTTGCTGAACGGAGGTGGGGTCGGTATAGCCGGCTTCGTTGACGGCTTTGACAATGTTCTCGGACAGGCCGAGGCTGGCGAAATCCATGTTCGCTTCCTTTATCTTTGTACTGCGGATGCGGTGCCCGCGAAGAAAAAACGGCAACGCGTCGCGGCGCAGGATGTGCGCGCAACAATAAGGCTGCCTGACTGGCATATCGGCACTAACCGATCAGGACAACCTCTCGTCGAATACGGGAGATATAGAAGGTCAGGGACGATGTGACTCGGTGCGAACCGCTTTGCACCGGACCGAGCACTATAGCGATAATGGCAAGGCGACACAAGGAAAATGTTGCGACGCAAAAAAATCAACCGGCCCGAGGCGGCGCTGCTGCGCGGCAGCCTGTCATCGGATGCGTGACTTTGTGTGTCGGAAAGGGCGCGGGTGGCGGGCTTCCTCGCGCCGGGGTGGCGCCCCGATTATTGTTGACCCCTCATCCAAAAAGGAACATCGATGCGTTTCGACAACAGCCGGGAGAGTAGCAACGTCGAGGACCGGCGCGGCGGAGGTGGCGGCGGTCTGCCCATCGGCGGGCGGGGGATCGGCCTGGGCACGATCGTGCTGGCGCTGGTGGCGATGTATTTCGGGGTCGATCCGAGCGTCGTGCTGAACCAGGCGGTGCAGGCACCGGCGCCCAGCGCGTCGCGCCCCGCGGGGCCGCCGGCCAATGATGCGGAGACGGTGTTCATCCGCCACGTGCTGGCCGAGACCGAAGACACCTGGACCCAGCTTTTCCGCGCCGGCGGAAAGGAATACGTCGAGCCGACGCTGGTGCTGTTCACCGGCGCCACCCGCACAGCCTGCGGGGTGGGGCAGGCGGCGATGGGGCCGTTCTATTGCCCGGCCGACCGCAAGGTGTACATCGACCTGGCCTTCTACCAGGAGCTGAAGACCCGCTTCAAGGCGCCGGGCGACTTTGCCCAGGCCTACGTGATCGCCCATGAGGTGGGCCACCACGTGCAGAACCTGCTGGGGATTTCGGAGAAGGTGCAGGCCGCGCGGGAGCGCGCCAGCGAGCGGGAAGCCAATGCGCTGTCGGTGCGGCTCGAGCTGCAGGCCGACTGCCTGGCCGGGGTGTGGGCGAAGAACGCCGACGCGGCCCGGGGCATCCTCGAAGCCGGCGACGTGGACGAGGCGCTGCGTGCCGCCACGGCGATCGGCGATGACAGCCTGCAGAAGCAGGCCCAGGGCTATGCGGTGCCCGATAGTTTCACCCACGGCTCGGCGGAGCAGCGGGTGCGGTGGTTCCGGCGCGGGATGGAGTCGGGTCAGCTGAACGCCTGCAACACCTTCCAGGCGCGGACGCTGTAGCGGCGTGTCAGCCAGGCCGCCGGCGGATGCCTGTCAGGTGTCCGCCGGCGGTTTGCCGTTTACGGCGTCGCGAAGCGCGGCTTCGAGCCCGTGCTGGGTGGTCTGGATGAGCCCGGCGAGGTCGATGGCGAGGGCGGGGTCGTCGTCCATCAGCGCCCGCTGCAGGGCGGCGGCATCGCGGCCGAGGTTCTGGTTGAGGGGGGCGAGGGCGCGGGTGAGCGCAGTCAGGCGCGCGTCGGTCTCGCGGCGGGCGAGGCGCTCGCGGGTCAGCCCGAACCCCAGGAGGAGGCAGCCGGCCGCAAGGGCGAGGCCGAGCCACAGGTGCAGCGGCTGGATGGTGGTGATCGGTGTGCTTGGCTGGCCGGGGTTGTACACCGTGTCGAGCCAGCGGTTCTTGGCGGTGGCGATGTCGGTGGGCGTGACCGACTCGAGCGCCCGGCGCAGGATGGCGGCGAGCTCGGGGGCGTCTTTGGTGACGCCGAAGTACAGCTCGCTGTCGCCGTCGGGCACGTGGCCGGCGATGTAGAGGGTGCCGAGAAAGCGCGACTGGATGAGCCGATTGACCGCGTGGAGGTTGCCGATGGCCACGTCGGCCGAGCCGGCGGCCACCAGGCTGAGGGCTTCCTCCTGGGTGGTCACCTCGATCAACTGGATGCTGGGATAGGCGCTGCGGATGCGGTTGATCAGGAAGTGATCCTTCAGCAGGGCCAGCTTGCGCCCGGTGAAGCTGGCCAGATCCCACACCTGCTGGAAGTTGCTGCGGGTGACGATGGCGGTGGGGGATGACAGATAGGGGCCGATGAAGTGCAGGTGCTCGCGGCGTTCGGGGGTGTTGGCGACGGCCACCAGCACGTCCACGTCGCCGCCGAAAGCCCTCTTGAGCACCGATGACCACGGGCCGGCGGTCTCGTTGACGGTGAGTCCGGCCTTGTCGCGCAGGAGCCGGAACAGCTCGATGGAGTAGCCCTCGGCCTGATGGTGGCGGTTGGTGTAGCTGAGGGGATAGAAGGCCTGGTCGTAGCCCATCCGCACCGGCCCGTGGCCGAGCAGCCAGGCCTGTTCGGCCGCGGTGAGCTGGAAGGACACGCCGGGAATGCCGTCGCCCGGGGGCAGGTAGCGGCGCACCAGCGCCTTGCCCTCTTCCTCGCTGATGAAACGCATTGCCTTTTGCAGGATGCCCATCAGCGTCGGCTGGGTGTTGCTCACCGCGACGGCCAGCGCCGAGAGGTCGGCGTCGAAGCGCTGGCGCACCTGCAGGTTGGCCAGCCCGAGCTGCTCGATGTAGAAATGGGCGACCGCCAGCATGCCCACGTAGGCGTCAGCGTCGCCATTGGAGACGGCACGCAGGGCGTCGGCCGAGGTGGCGGTTTCGACGAAGATGGCCTTGGGGCGGCTGCGCGTCAGGACGTCGAGGGATGCATGCCCTTTTTCGATGGCGATCCGGATGCCTTCCAGGTTGCCCGGCAGGGCGACCGCGCCGTTACCGCTGCGGGTGACGATGATGGGCGGGGAGTGCAGGTAGCCGCCGGTGAACAGGAACTTGCGCCGACGCGATTCGGTGGGGGTGAGGGTGGGGATGATATCCACCTTGCCGTGCTCCAGGGCCTGCAGCGCGCTGGGGAAGTCGTCGTAACGGGTGAACGTGAAGCGCAGCCCGGTGCGCCGGCTGAGGAGCTCGAGGTAGTCGGCGCTGGGGCCGGTGTAGCGCTTGTCGCGCCATGAATAGAAGGGTTGGTGGTCGGGCCCGTTGCCGACCCGCAGTTCGGGGTGGGCATCCAGCCACATGAGCTCGGCCTGACTGAGGCTGGCCCGGAAACGCGTCACCGGATCGCCGTCCCAGTCGGTTTCGTTGCGGGCGGCGCTGGCCACCGATGCGGCGAGATATCCGGCAATGGCCAGACAGAGCAGCAGCAGGCGAACGAGGCGTGCAGCCAGGGCCTGGCTGGAGTGATTCATGGCTTCAATCTGATTGGATGGCGCGGGAATGCGAATGGTATTCGTTTTCCCGCGCCGTGGGGGTGCCGGGACGGTTATCTGTCCCTTCGGGGCGATCAGCCCGCGAGTTTGGCGAAGGCGTCCACCACTTCCGGCGGCGCCTGGACCAGCTCGATCAGCACGCCTTCACCGCCGATGGGGAACTCCTCGTTGCCCTTGGGGTGCAGGAAGGTGATGTCGAAACCGGCCGCGCCCTTGCGGATGCCGCCCGGCGCAAAGCGCACGCCATTGGCGCTCAGCCACTCGACGGCCTTCGGCAGGTCATCCACCCACAGGCCCACGTGGTTGAGCGGGGTGGTGTGCACGGCGGGCTTCTTCTCGGGGTCGAGGGGTTGCATCAGGTCGACCTCGACCTTGAACGGGCCCTTGCCCATGGCGGTGATGTCCTCGTCCACGTTCTCGCGCTCCGACTTGAAGTTGCCGGTGATCTCGAGACCGAACATGTCCACCCACAGGGTGCGCAGGCGATCCTTGGACGGGCCGCCGATGGCGATCTGCTGGACGCCGAGAATCTTGAAAGGTCTGGTCATGGTTGTTCTCCCTCGTTTATTTAGTCAGAACCGGAAATTGTACGAGCGGGGGGCGGGGCGAGGAAGGGGCGCGGTGCCGATGGCGGGGGCGCGCCGCCCGGGGTGTTTCGATGGGTGGCCGGTTTGCCTTTGTTTGCGGGAGCTGACGACATCCGGGTATCTCTTAAGCATTGCTTAAGTTTTGTGCGGGATAATCAAAGGCTGTCCGGCCCAGCCTGTCGTGCAGCTTTCGGCGGGCATGTCGGGCGCCGTCATCACCCACTGGAGCGTCCCATGAAATTCGAATTCAAGCCCGGCCTTGCGCTGCTTGCCTGCCTGCTTGCCCCGCTGTCGGCAGCCAATGCTGCCACCGGTGGCGAGCCCATCCAGCCGATCGCCCCCGCCCGCGTCGCCAGCCCGGCCACGGCCGAGCTGGGCAAGATGCTGTTCTTCGATCCGCGTCTGTCGAAGTCCGGCTTCATCTCGTGCAACTCGTGCCACAACCTGTCGATGGGTGGCAGCGACAACCTGAAGTCGTCCATCGGCCACGGCTGGCAGAAGGGCCCGATCAACGCGCCGACGGTGCTCAACTCGCGCTTCAACCTGGCCCAGTTCTGGGATGGCCGCGCGGCCGATCTGAAGGCCCAGGCCGGCGGCCCGATCGCCAACCCGGGCGAGATGGCCTACAGCCATGAGCTGGCGGTGAACACGCTGAAGACCATCCCCGGCTACCGCGGCGCCTTCAAGAAGGCCTTTGGCTCCGACGAGGTGACCATCGACCGCGTGACCCAGGCCATCGCCACCTTCGAGGAAACCCTGGTGACGCCGGATTCGCGCTTCGACAAGTGGCTGAAGGGCGACAAGAAGGCGCTGACCGCCGACGAGCTGGCCGGCTACAAGCTGTTCAAGGACAGCGGCTGCGTGGCCTGCCACAACGGCCCGGCGGTGGGCGGCAATTCATACCAGAAGATGGGCGTGGTGGAGCCGTACAAGGCCAGCAGCCCGGCCGAGGGCCGCGTGGCGGTGACCGGCCAGGACGCCGACCGCTTCAACTTCAAAGTGCCGACCCTGCGCAATGTCGAGCTCACCTATCCGTACTTCCACGACGGCGCCGCCAACACCCTGCCTGAAGCGGTGGACACCATGGGTCGGGTGCAGCTGGGCCGCAAGTTCAGCGCCGAGGAGAACGCCCGTATCGTGGCCTTCCTGAAGACGCTGACCGGCAAGCAGCCGCAGTTTGCGATGCCGATCCTGCCGCCGTCGGCCGATGCCACGCCGCGGCCCAAGCCCTTCGACTGAGGGCGTTTTCGCGTCGAACCAGAACCCGCTTCCGCCCTCAGGCGGGGCGGGTTTTTTGTTGGCGGATCAGCCCAGCCACTCGACGCTGGCGCACAGCAGGTAGCCGGCGCCATAAACCGTCTTGATGATCTTCGGATCCTGCGGGTCGTCTTCGAGCTTGCGGCGCAGGCGGGAGATGCGCACGTCGATGCTGCGGTCGAAGGGGTCGAGCTCGCGCTCGCCGATGAGCTGCTCGCGGGTGAGGATCTTGTTGGGGCGCTTGAGGAGCGTCTGCAGGAGCGCGGCTTCGGCGGCGGAGAGGCTCACTTCGCGGCCGTCTTCGTGGGTGAGGCTGAGGCGGCCGATGTCGAAATGCCAGCCGGCGAAGCGCACGGCGCTGTGGCCGGCGGGCTCGCTGGCCGGGGCTTTCTGGTAGCGGCGCAGGATGGAGCGCACCCGGGCGACGAGCTCGCGGGGCTCGAAGGGCTTGACGAGGTAGTCGTCGGCGCCGAGTTCGAGGCCCAGCACCCGGTCGGTGAGGCCGTCGCGGCCGGTGAGGATGAGCGCCGCGCAGGGGTGGTTCTCCTGCAGTTCGCGCAGCACCTGCAGGCCGTCCATGTCGGGCAGGCCCAGGTCGAGGATGGCGAGTTCGGGCTGCTCCCGGCGGGCGCGGGAGAGCAGAGCCCGGCCGGTGCCGAAGGTTTCGCTGCGGAAGCCGTATTCGGCGAGGGTGCCGGCGATCAGCCGGGCGATGTCGGCTTCATCCTCGACGACGAAGATGAGCGGCGTGTCCTTGTCGGGTGTGGTCATGGGGCGGTGGGCTCCGAGGGGGCGAAGGGCGCCACGGCGCCGCGGATGGCGGCGGCGAGGGCGGCCCGGTCGAAGGGTTTGCGCAGGGTCGGGATGTCGGGCGTGCCCGGCGGTGCGTCGCCGGTGGCGTAGCCGGTGATCAGCAGTATCGGCAGTGTAGGCCGAAGGCTGCGGGCGGCGGCGGCCAATTCGCGGCCGCCCATGGCGGGCATCACGGTGTCGGAGACGAGGAGGGCGATGTCCTCGACGGCCTCGAGCATGGCCCGGGCCTCGAAGCCGTTGGCGGCCTCGATCACCGGAAAGCCGAGCTCGGTGAGCTGCTGGCGGATCACCTTGCGCACCTCGGGCTCGTCCTCGACCAGCAGCACGAGGCGGCTTTCGGCGGCGAGGTCGATGGTCTCGGGCGGCGGCGCGGCGGGCCTGGCGGTGGGGGCGTCGGTCATCGGCACGATGAAGCGCACGTTGGTGCCCTTGCCCGGGGTGCTGAGGATGCGGATGTTGCCGCCGGACTGGCGGATGAAGCCATACACCATCGCCAGCCCGAGCCCGCTGCCGGTGCCGAAGGCCTTGGTGGTGAAGAAGGGCTCGAAGAGCCGCGGCAGGAGCTCGGGCGGGATGCCGGTGCCGGTGTCGGAGACGTCGAACTGCACGTATTCGCCGGCGGGCACCTCGACCAGCAGGGCGAGGCTGGCCGACACATGGCGGCGGGCCACGGCGATACGCAGCTCGCCGCCTTCAGGCATGGCGTCGCGGGCGTTGATGGCGAGGTTGAGGAGGGCGTTCTCGAGCTGGTGCGGGTCCACCAGCGCGTAGAGCTTCTCGGTGGGGAGCTCCAGGTGGATCGCGATGCGCTCGGTGAGGGAGCGCGACAGCAGCTGGGTCATACCGTGCACCAGGGCGCCGACTTCCACCGGGCTGGGCTCCAGCGGCTGCTGGCGGGAGAAGGTGAGCAGCCGGCGGATCAGCTCGGTGCCGCGGCGGGCGGCCGAGAGGGCGGGGTCGAGGAAATCGTCGAAGCCCTGGCCGGCGGGCAGCTTGTCCTTGAGGGTGGCGAGGTTGCCGGTGATGATGGTGAGCAGATTGTTGAAATCATGGGCGAGGCCGCCGGTGAGCTGGCCGACGGCTTCCATCTTCTGGGCCTGGATCAGTGCGGCCTGGCTGGCCTTCTGCTCGGTGATGTCGATGGAGAGCACAAAGTAGCCCTGCACGCCGCCGGCCACCGAGGCTTCCGGCACCACCGCGCTGCGGGCATATACCTGCTTGCCAGCGGCGTTGGTGCGGGAGTATTCGTAGCTGACCTGCTCGCCGGTGGCGGCCTGGTCGAGGTAGGGCTTGATCTGGGCGTAGGCCTCGGGGCCGAAGACTTCCTCGATGCTGCGCCCGACGATGGCGTCCCGGTTGAAGCCGAACCATTCGGTGTAGCCGCGGTTGGCGAAGCGGTAGCGCTCACCGGCGTCCACGTAGGCGATGAGCGCGGGAATCGCGTCCATGATGAGGCGCAGGCGCTCTTCGCTGCGGGACAGCTGCCCGGCCAGGGCGTCGAGGCGGGCGGTGGCGGCTTCGAGCTCGGCGGTGCGGGCGCGGACGCGCGTTTCGAGTTCGGCGTTCTGGCTCTCGATCAGGCGCTCGTAGCGGCGCTGTTCGGTGATGTCGGTCCACAGGGAGACGAAGCCCAGATTGGGGATGGGCACGCCGCGGATCGCCAGCACCTGGCCGTTGGGGCGGGTGCGCTCGGCGCTGTGGGGCTGGAAGGCGCGCACCGAGGCCATGCGCTCGGCGATCAGGCGCTCCACGTCGCCGCTGCCGTATTCGCCCCGCTGGAAGTTGAAACGCAGGAACTCCTCGAAGGGCGTGCCGACGCGCACCAGATCCTCGGGGAAATCCAGCAGGCGCAGCAGGGCCTTGTTCCAGGTGACGAGCTTGGGCGTGGCGTCGAACACCGCGATGGCCTGGTCGAGCAGGTCGAAGCCGGCGAGGAGGAGGTCGTAGCGGCGCAGCTCTTCGGGCGAGCTGGGCTTGATGAACGGCGTGGCGATGCGGGCGATCATGCGGGCTGGCAGGCGATGAGTTCGAGGAAGGCGTCCTCGGGCATCGGGCGGGCGAACAGGTAGCCCTGACCGTAGTCGCAGTGGGCGGCGATGAGGCAGTCGCGCTGGGCTTCGGTCTCGACGCCTTCGGCCACCACTTCCAGCCCGAGCTTGTGGGCCATGGCGATGATGGCCTCGGTGATGGCGAGGTCGCTGGGGTCGGTGGTGAGGTCGCGGATGAAGGAGCGGTCGATCTTGAGGGTGTGGATGTCCATCCGCTTGAGGTAGGCCATCGCCGAGTAACCGGTGCCGAAGTCGTCAAGGGAAGTCTGGATGCCGGCCGCGGAAAGGCGGGCGAGCTGGGCGGTGACCGTGGGGCGCTCGTCGAGCAGCAGGCCTTCGGTGATCTCCAGCGCGATGCAGCTGCCGGGCAGCTGGCGGCGGTCGAGCTCGTCGAGCAGCACCTCGAGCGAGGTGCCGGTGGCGAACTGGCGGGGCGAGGCGTTGACGGTGATCTGCACCTCGTCGGTCGCGCCCGCGGGCTGCATGTCGCGCCAGCGGGCGACGGTGGCCACCGCCTGGCGGAACACCCAGGCGCCGATGGCGTCGATGAGGCCGAGCTCTTCGGCCACCGGGATGAACTCGGCCGGGGGCACCGGGCCGCGCTGGGGGTGGGTCCAGCGCAGCAGGGCTTCGGCCTTGTGGATGCTGCCGCTGCCCAGGCTGGGGATGGGTTGGAAGTGCAGGCTGAGCTGGCGCTCGGCGAGGGCTGCGCGAAGGTCCTTGCCCAGCTGCACGCGCAGCATGGCGCGCTCCTGCATGGCGGGCGAGAAGTACGAGAAGCGGTTACGCCCTTCTTCCTTGGCGTGGTACATGGCCTGATCGGCCTGCTTGAGGATCGCGACGGGGTTGTCGGCGTCCTGGGGGAAGAGGGTGATGCCGATGCTGGCGGAGACGTAGGCCTGCTCGTTACCCAGCTGGAAGGGCTCGGTGAGGGCCAGGATGATGTCTTCGGCGATGCGCTCGATGGGGGCCCGCTCGGAGAGGCCGGGCAGCAGCACGGTGAATTCGTCGCCGCCCTGACGGGCCACGGTGTCGGTGCCGCGCACGCAGCCCACCACGCGGCGGGCGGCTTCCATCAGCAGCTGGTCGCCCGCTTCGTGGCCGAGGGCGTCGTTCACTTCCTTGAAGCGGTCCAGGTCGATGAAGAGCACGGCCAGGCTGCCCTGGTCGCGCTGGGCGCGCTTGATCTGCTCGGCCAGGCGGTCGTTGAGGAGGCGCCGGTTGGGCAGGCCGGTGAGCGGGTCGTAGTTGGCCTGCATCCAGATCAGGGCTTCGGTCTGCTTGCGGTCGGTGATGTCGGTGATCACGCCCACGAGCCCGCCCACGCTGCCGTCGGAGCGCAGCCAGGTGGCCTTGTTGAAGATGACCTCCTTGCGCATGCCGTCGGTGGATTCGACGGAGGCTTCGTAGGTCTGCACGCCGGGGTGGTCGAAGAGCTGCTGGTCGGCCTCGTGGTAGCGGGCGGCCAGCTCGGGCGGGGAGATGTCGAACACCGAACGGCCGATGAGCTCGCCCCGCTGGCGGCCGATGTAGGTTTCGAAGGCCTTGTTGCAGCCCAGGTAGCGGGCCTGCTCGTCCTTGAAGAACACCGGGCTGGGGATGGCCTCGAGCAGCTGGCCGATGAAGTGCAGCTGCTCGACGGTGGTCTGCTCGGCGGCCTTGCGGGCGGTGATGTCGAGCATCAGCCCGATGATCGCCGGGCGGCCTTCGAGCTGGGTGCGGTTGCCGAAGACCTCCATCTCCAGGGTGCGACCGTCGCGGTGCTGGCCGCGGAAGGTGTAGTGGGCCGTGCTGGCTTCGCCGCGGATGCGCCGGGCCACGTTGGCGAGCACCCGCTCCCGGTCGTGGGGCGCGACGAACTGCTCGAGCGCCGGTTGGTTGCTGATGTCGTCCGGGGTGTAGCCGAACATCTCGGCAAAGCGCCGGTTGGCGTAGCGGATCACGTGATCCTGGATGACGTAGACCCCGATGAGGTCGTTGCGCAGCAGGCCGAGCAGCAGCGACTCCGCTTCGCGGACGAGGGCGTCGGTCAGAGGTGGGGGAGGGGGCATGATGTGGCGGACGGACGGATGACGCAATTCTAGGACGGGTCGCCGCGTTTTTCGTGGCTTTGGCCGGCGAGTTGCCGTCGGTAGCGTTCGGGCGACATGCCAGTCCAGCCGGTGAAGGCGCGGTAGAAGGCCGAGGTGTCGGCGTAGCCCAGGTCGGCGGCCACCTGGGCGATGGGCTGGCGGGTCTTGGTGAGGCGGGCCAGGGCGATGTCCCGGCGCAGGGCTTCCTTGATGCCGCGGAAACTCGCCCCTTCTTCTTCGAGGCGACGGTGCAGGGTGCGCGGCGACATGTGCAGGCGGCTCGCCACGTCGTCCTGGGACAGGCTGGCCGGCAGGGCGTCGCGGATCAGGTCGCGCACCCGCAGCACGGTGGCCCGGTCGCGCCGGTAGAGCATGCTGATGCGGCCCGGCGCACCTTCGAGGAAGCTGGCGAGGGCGGCCTCGT
The DNA here is from genome assembly GCF_030161255.1 of Zoogloea oryzae. Taxonomy (NCBI): domain Bacteria; kingdom Pseudomonadati; phylum Pseudomonadota; class Betaproteobacteria; order Rhodocyclales; family Zoogloeaceae; genus Zoogloea; species Zoogloea oryzae. Next base: position 51,215 of record NZ_BSPX01000011.1, on the reverse strand, counting down.
CGCGGCGGATCGGCAGGTCGAGCAGGGTGGCGTTGAAGTGGGCGGTGAGGCGCTGCCCGCCGACGAAGCTGGAGCGTTCGGTATAGACCAGCACGTAGTCGTCGGCGTGGTCCGGGCGGCTGAAGGGGAAATCCACCGAATCCAGCGCCAGCCCACGCCCGGCCAGCCAGCACGACAGGCTGTGGAGGAGGCGCAGCAGCCACTCGAAGGCGAACACCCGCGCCGGGTCGTCCGGGTGGGCGGTGAGGGGCGCGGACTCGACGATGTGCAGCTCGGCCCGGGCGTCGCGGCGTTCGATGCTCACCGCCAGATCGGGCAGCACGATGGACAGGAAACGCCGGGCCCGGTCGAGGGCGTCGGCGAGGGTCGGGGCGCCGAGCATGCCCCGGCACAGGAACTCGAAACTGCCCGGCCGCATGCTGCCGGAAAACAGCCCGAAGCCTTCGTCATCGAGGGCGGCGATGATCCGGTTGTAGAGGGTCGCGTAGCGGTCGACCGGCACCCGACTGGCCGCGTCTGCAAGATCGATGTCGAGTCCGGCAAGGTGAGGGGCTGGGTCGATATTGCGACGCAGCATTCCGGAAAGCATTCCGGTGACGAAACCCATTGATACGCTTGTGCGTTTGCGGGCTGCGGAGCTTGCCAAAGGGGGTTCTCCGATCCGGTGGAGTCAGGGCTGGCGACGCTGCCTGCCGTTTGGCGGATTTTGCACGAATCCCGTCGACAACGGCAATGGCAAAGGCGTGGGCGGCCTTCTACCATTCAAGGACTGATAAACATGAGTTGGGGGAGACAGCATGACCGACCTGAGCGTTGCCAAGAAACTCGTCGCCTATAAGCCCAAGAACAAGGTGCGTTTCGTCACTGCCGCAGCACTTTTCGATGGACATGATGCGTCCATCAACATCATGCGGCGGATTCTCCAGTCCACCGGCTCCGAGGTGATCCACCTCGGCCACAACCGCTCGGTGGGCGAGATCGTCAACGCGGCGCTCCAGGAAGACGTGCAGGGTATCGCCATCACCTCGTACCAGGGCGGCCACGTCGAGTTCTTCAAGTACATGATCGACCTGCTGCGCGAGAACGGCGGCGAGAACATCAAGGTCTTCGGCGGCGGTGGCGGCGTGATCGTCCCGGCCGAGATCAAGGAGCTCCACGACTACGGCGTCACCCGCATCTACTCGCCCGAAGACGGCGCGGTGCTGGGCCTCCAGGGCATGATCAACGACCTCGTCGAGAAGTGCGACCAGGACCTGTCCCACTCCGGCCCGCAAGGCGCCGACGCCGTGGTGGCCGCGCTCAAGTCGGGCGATCGCCGCGTGCTCGCGAAGATCATCACCGGCCTTGAAAACGGCGCCTACCCGGACGCCGTCAAGACCGCGGTCATCGAGGCCGCCAAGAGCCTCAAGACCCCGGCGCTGGGCATCACCGGCACTGGCGGCGCCGGCAAGTCCAGCCTCACCGACGAGCTGGTGCGCCGCTTCCGCCTCGACCAGAACGACCAGCTCAAGCTTGCGATCATCTCCATCGACCCGTCGCGCAAGCGCACCGGCGGGGCGCTGCTGGGCGACCGCATCCGCATGAATGCCATCGAGCATCCGAACATCTTCATGCGTTCGCTGGCCACCCGCGACACCGGCAAGGAAGTTTCCGTCTCCCTCCCCGAAGTCATCGCCGCCACCAAGCTGGCCGGTTTCGATCTCGTGATCGTCGAAACCTCCGGCATTGGCCAGGGCGATGCCGCCATCGTCCCCTTCGTCGATGTGTCGCTGTACGTGATGACCCCCGAATTCGGCGCTGCCAGCCAGCTCGAGAAGATCGACATGCTCGACTTCGCCGATTTCGTGGCCATCAACAAGTTCGACCGCAAGGGCGCGGAAGACGCCCTGCGCGACGTACGCAAGCAGTACCAGCGCAACCGCGAGCTGTTCAACCAGAACACCGACGAGATGCCGGTGTTCGGCACCATGGCTGCCCGCTTCAACGACGACGGCGTGACCGCGCTCTACCAGGCGCTGGCCCCGGCGCTCGCCGCCAAGGGCCTCAAGCTGCACGGCGCCAAGCTGCCCATCGTGGCGGTGAAGGCCTCCAGCCGCGGCCGTGCCATCGTCCCGGCCGAGCGCACCCGTTACCTGGCCGAGATCGCCGACACCGTGCGTGGCTACCACAAGCACACGTCGGAGCAGGCCCGCGTCGCCCGCGAACGTCAGGCCCTGCGCATCTCCAAGCAGCTCTTCGAAGGCTGCAAGAAGGACGCCGGCAGCTTTGCCGAACTCATCGAGTGGAAGGACGGCGAGCTCACCGCCACCAGCCGCAAGCTCCTCGACATGTGGCCGAAGACCGTCGAGCTGTATTCGGCCGACGAGTACGTGGTGAAGATCCGCGACAAGGAAATCCGCACCGTCCTCACCACCGAATCCCTCTCGGGCAGCAAGATCCGCAAGGTCGCCCTGCCGCGCTTCGAGGATGACGGCGAGACCCTGCGCTTCCTGATGAAGGAAAACGTCCCCGGCTCCTTCCCCTTCACCGCCGGCGTGTTCGCCTTCAAGCGCGAAGGTGAAGACCCGACCCGGATGTTCGCCGGCGAAGGCGACGCCTTCCGTACCAACCGCCGCTTCAAGAAGGTTTCCGAAGGCATGCCCGCGCATCGCCTCTCCACCGCCTTCGACTCGGTCACGCTGTACGGCTGCGACCCGGATCCGCGTCCGGACATCTACGGCAAGATCGGCAACTCCGGCGTGTCCATCGCCACGCTGGACGACATGAAGGTGCTGTACGACGGCTTCGACCTGGTCAACCCGACCACCTCCGTGTCGATGACCATCAACGGCCCGGCGCCGATCATTCTGGCGATGTTCTTCAACACCGCGCTGGAGCAGCAGCTCGCCAAGTTCAAGGCGCAGAACGGCCGCGACGCCACCGACGACGAATACCAGAAGATCCGCGAATGGGTGCTCGCCACCGTGCGCGGCACCGTGCAGGCCGACATCCTGAAGGAAGACCAGGGTCAGAACACCTGCATCTTCTCGACCGAGTTCGCCCTCAAGATGATGGGCGACATCCAGGAGTTCTTCGTCCATAACAAGGTGCAGAACTTCTACTCGGTGTCGATCTCCGGCTACCACATCGCCGAAGCCGGCGCGAACCCGATCAGCCAGCTGGCCTTCACGCTGTCCAACGGCTTCACGTATGTCGAGAGCTACCTCGCCCGCGGCATGCACATCGACGACTTCGCGCCCAACCTGAGCTTCTTCTTCAGCAACGGCATGGACCCGGAATACTCGGTGATCGGCCGCGTCGCCCGCCGCATCTGGGCCGTGGCGATGAAGAACAAGTACGGCGCCAACGAGCGCAGCCAGAAGCTGAAGTACCACATCCAGACCTCCGGCCGCTCGCTGCACGCCCAGGAGATGGACTTCAACGACATCCGCACCACGCTGCAGGCGCTGATCGCCATCTACGACAACTGCAACTCGCTGCACACCAACGCCTACGACGAAGCGATCACCACCCCGACCGAGGAATCCGTGCGCCGGGCGATGGCGATCCAGCTCATCATCAACCGCGAATGGGGCCTCGCCAACAACGAGAACCCCAACCAGGGCGCCTTCATCATCGAGGAACTCACCGACCTCGTCGAAGAAGCGGTGCTCAAGGAGTTCGAGGCCATCAGCTCCCGCGGTGGCGTGCTGGGCGCGATGGAAACCGGCTTCCAGCGCGGCAAGATCCAGGAAGAGTCGCTCTACTACGAGCACAAGAAGCACGATGGCTCCTACCCGATCATCGGCGTCAATACCTTCCTCAACCCGAAGGGCATGGCCCAGCAGGAAATCGAGCTGGCCCGCTCCAGTGAAGACGAAAAGCAGAGCCAGCTCCAGCGCCTGGCCGACTTCCAGGCCCGCAACGCCGAGGAAGCGCCCAAGTGGCTCGCCAAGCTCAAGCAGACAGTCATCGAAAACGGCAACGTCTTCGCGGTGCTGGTGGATGCGGTGAAGTACTGCTCCCTGGGCCAGATCACCACCGCGCTGTACGACGTGGGTGGTCAGTACCGGCGGAGCATGTAAGCCGCCACGCCCTCCCCGCTTCCGGGAGGGGGAGACACGACAGACGGCGCTTCGGCGCCGTTTGTCGTTGGCGGACGCCTACTTCTTGCCCGTCTCCGCGGTGGAGGGCGGCTTGCCGGCCTCGCTGCAGGCAGTCAGCCCTTTCTCACGGAAGGTGTCCTGTTTATCAGCGGGGAGCTTGTCCGCGATGTCCCGCACCGCCTCGAAACACCGCCGGATCTGGTCGGCTGCCGCAGCGCGACCAATGCCGGCGGCCAGGTGCTGGGCGGCGATTCCTGTCGAGAAGTAGTTTGCGGCCACGGCCTGGGCGCTGGTGGCGTCAGCGCTCGCCATCCCGCGGCCCTCGAAACTGCCGAACACCGACATGGAATCCTTCTTCCGGTTGCCGGGATCGGAAGCTCCTTTGGTGTCCTTGCCGCCATCGGAAGCGTCGGCGTTGGCGTCGTCACCGTGGACGATCAGGATATGCTCGCCGCCCTTGCCATCACTGCCGACCGGCTGCCCCTTGTTCTTCAGCACCGCCACCGGAACCAGCGCCACGTCGTCGCGTTTGTAGCCGATGGAGATGCTCACGCCCGGGTTGGTTGTGCTGGTGGTGGTTGAAATATCCAGCCCGCCCACCGTCTTCGAGCCATACACCAGCGGGGCCATCGGCACGCTCACGCAGCCGGCGAGGCATAGCGTTACGGCGGCAAGGGTGAGGGGGGATTGCGGGATTCTTGTGTTCATTCTTCCGCTCCAGACTGTTGGGGTGAGTCAAAGGTGACCAGCAGGCAGCGATCGCCTTCCACTGCCGGTAGCCCGACGCCCCGCCACCGGGTGTAGCCGATGGCCGTGCTGCCGGGAAGGGACGCGATGCCGACACTGGTCACCGCAACGGCGGTGGTGCGTCCGGGATCGAGATTCAGGTGGAGGATGCCGAAGCGGGATTCGCTTTTCACCACTCCGTCGCTGTGGATCACGACGGTGGTGCAGCCGCCCGCAAGCAGGGCGGCGGAGCAGGAGAGGGCGATGGCGACGAGGCCGGCGGAGGGCCGGCGGCGGGCTTGCATGGGCGATCCTCGGAAGACGGGATGTCTTCCGTTCAGCATAGGATCGGGGCCTTGCTTAGTCCACGTCCATCGAGCAGCGGTGAGGTGTCAGCCGCGCACGGCGGCCAGCATCTCGTGCACGTCGTGGGTCATCACGGCCAGCCAGGCGGTCAGGCCCAGGTAGAGCACGGCGTATTCGATGCGCTTGGCCGGTGGGGTGTCGTAGTAGCCGGGGGCTGGCGCGGCCTCGCCGCGGAAGGCGCGCCACATGTGGGGGGCGGCCAGCAGGGCGACGAGCACCAGCATCGGGCTGGGGCGCCACAGGAAGATCCCGATCAGCACCGGCGCGCCGACGAGCCAGAACTTCGGCGACACCACGCCGGTCATCCGCCCGCCGTCGAGGGGTGGCACCGGGATCAGGTTGAACAGGTTGAGGAAGAAGCCCGAATAGGCCAGTGCCAGCAGCAGGTCGCTGCCTTCCGAGCGGGCCACGAAATAGCACAGCAGCGAGGCGGCGGTGCCGGCCAGGGGGCCGGCCATCGCCACGTAGGCTTCGGTCTCGGCGTTCATGGGCTGCTCCTTCAGCTCGATCCACGCGCCGAGGAAGGGGATGAAGGTGGGCGCGCCCACGTTGAGGCCGCGCCGGCGGGCGGCCAGGTAGTGGCCCATCTCGTGGCAGAAGATCAGCGCGACGAAGCCGGCGGCGTAACGCCAGCCCCAGATCAGGGCGTAGGCGCCGATGGACAGCAGCATGGTGCCGGCGGTGGTGAGCAGCTTGCCGAACTTGGCGCCGCCGAGGAGAAGCAGGAGGAGTTTCATGACCGGGCGCATCCATGAAAAACGGCCCGTGCAGGGCCGTTCATCCGAGATGCCGAATTAGTTTGCCAGTGGATTCTCCTGGACATGCCGCTTGCGGGCAAGTTCTCGACTGGCGGCGAAATCGCTCACATCAGGGCGTGGTGTCCTTCTTGCGGCCCAGCACGCGGCTGGCGCCGGCGCCCAGACCGACCATCGCCAGGAGGCCGACCTTCCAGAACTTGGCGACAAACAGCCCCAGGCTGGCGAACAGCCCGAGCTTCTTGGCGGCCATGCCGCCCACCAGCGCGGCCAGGCCGTACTCGGCCATGCGGTCGGTGGCGGCGTTGAAGTCGGCGTAGCGCTTGCCTTCGTTGAAGGTCAGGGCGGCCAGCAGTTCGCGTGTGGCGGGCTTTTCCAGTTCGACCCGATCCATGCTGGTGACGAGGTTCATCGAGAAGTAGCCCTCGCGGCCCAGCACGTAGGTGTTGTAGTTGACCCCGTCGCCGCGGCCCTGGGGATCCTTGGCGCGGGCAGCCACCGACCACACCAGCCGGTGGGTGGCGGGGTCGTAGCTCGGCACCTCGACCCAGCCGACCACGTTGAATTCAGGCAGGCCGCGACTGCGACGCTCGGCGTTGGCGGCTTCGGTGCCGTCCTTGAGGTTTTTGAGGAGCTCGTCGGCGTTCCAGTCGCGGGCTTCCTCGTCCTTCACGTAACCGGCGGGGGTGAATTCCACCGCCACAAAGCCGGCCAGATCGGGGCTCACCACCAGCCCGTGGAAACCCTTTCCGCCGTTCTTGTTGCCCTGGGCTTCCATCAGCGCCTGGGCCTCGGCCTTCGGGATGAAGCCAAAGCCTTCGGGCAGCTTGAGCACGCCCTGGTCGCCCAGCTCGATTTCCCGCGGGCCCATCTGCACGGCAGCCTGGGCGGCCAGGGCCGCGGCCTCGATGCGTGCCTCGGCAGCCGTCGGCGGGGCATCGACGGCGAGGGCCGTGGACAGGCAGGGAAGGCAGAGCGCCAGCGTGACAAGGGAGCGGCGAAGGGCGGAGATCATCATCTAGGGGCCGATCCGGAGGTGAAAAAGTGTGACGAGAACGGATCACATCCGATGATAACGCCCACGGTGGGTGAGACTTTGTGTGCTAATTGGCACTCGGAGGGCGGATTGCCGGTCGTCTTGGCATTCTTTCGGGGCGATCTATGATGGAACGAGGGGCGGGCATCCGGCCGGCTCCGTCGCCGGATCGCGGGTGACATGAACAGGAAGCGCAGACGCTCGTTCTTCCGTGATGCCGTCACGGCCGACTGGCTGCGGCGGGGCATGCGCGTGCCCTTCATCCTGGCCTCGGTGATGTGCTCCCTGGCCTGGGCTGACGGCGGCGAGGTGCCGGTCAAGAAATCCCAAGGCCGCAAGCTCGGCCTGAGCATTCAGGTGCAGGGCGGCGGCTGGGGGCGCGGGCGCAAGGAATCCATCGAGACGGTGCTGAACGCCGTCGCCGACGAACTGCTGCCGCGCCTGCCGAGCGGGCTCACCGCGCCCATCGTCGTCACCCACACCGACGGCCCGCCGATGGCGCTCTACGGCCGCGGGCCCGGCGGCGAGTTCCGCATCCGCCTGCACGCCCGGGACGAGAACTGGCATCTCTACGCCTACGAGTTCGCCCACGAGCTGTGTCACGTGATGTCCAACCACGACGCCCACCCGGCAGGCAGCCCGCCCCGGCGGGACAACCAGTGGTTCGAGGAAACCCTCTGCGAGACGGCCTCCCTGTTCACCCTGCGCCATCTCGCCCAGCGCTGGGAGGCCGAGCCGCCGGGGCCCGAATGGGCGGGCGAGGCCGACCGGCTGCGGCGCTTCTTCGACCTGCTGGTCTCCGAAGGCCACCGCCGCCTGCCCCCCGACGCGCCGCTGGCCGCCTGGCTGCAGGCCCACGAGGACGAGCTGCGCCATAACCCCTATCTGCGCGAGAAGAACGAGGTGCTGGCCAACCTGCTGCTGCCCCTCTTCGAGCGCAACCCGGAAAACTGGCAGGCCCTCGGCTACATGAACCTCGACCCCGACGACGCCCGCAGCAGCCTGCGCAGCTATCTCTCCCGCTGGTACGCCAACACCCCGCTGGCGCACCGCTCGCTGGTGGCCGGCGTGCTGGCCCTGCTGGCACTGGACGACGTGGTGCCGCCCGAGCGGGGCAGCGGCCCGCTGCGCACCGCCGCCAAGTGATCGCCCCGGCGTGGCGATTCTCCTTTGTTGAGTAAATCCGTCGACTATGATGAAACAGTGACCGAAGCCGATCCAGGCCAGCCCCTCGGGCGGCATGATCCGGTGGTCACCGCGGGTGGGCATCAACCTGCCCGTCCGCGGTCCGGAGCGGTTTCCGGGGTGATCCGGGGGTCGTTCCACCACTCTTTTTCAGGGAGGAACACTCAACGGAGGACAACATGAAAAAGAGTCTCTTGGCGAAAATCGGTGCCGGATTCCTGATGGGAAGCGTTCTGGCCGTCGCGCCCGCCGGCGCAGCCGATCTTTATGACAGCCTGCAGGCCTTTTCTTACGAAATGAGCCAGCATCGGGCGATGGGGAGTGATCCCTACGACAGCATGGAGCCCACTGCTGCAGGCGGCTCGCAAGGCCCGGTCCGGAGCGACATGATGAAGGACGACGCGGCTTACCGCAGTGGCGACACCTATCCGGGCTCGTATTACGGCAGCTACTACGGCGGGTCGGCCTGGTCCGATCTGAACCAGCAGCTTGGCCCGATCGGAGGCCGCGACACCAATTGACCGCCAGCCCGATCGTCGTTTCACCCCACGCCGCCTGACCGCGGCGTTTTCATGGCCGACATCGGGCGCCGCACCGCTAGAATGATGGGCCAGCCACGCCTGCGCCCGTCCCGTGAAACGACTCGTCTGTGCTGCCCTTTTCGCCTTCGCCCACAGCGCCTCAGCCGAGGACACGCGCATCGCTGCGGTGTTTGCCGGCCAGCAAGTCGAGGGGACGCTGGTGGTGAGCGCGCTGAGCGACGGCCACAGCTTCATCCACGGCGACGCCCGGGCGGCGCAGCGCTTTGCCTGTGCGTCCACCTTCAAGGTCTTCAATACCCTGATCGCCCTGGAAGAAAAGGCCATCACCGCCGACAGCGTGCTCAAGTGGGACGGCCAGCCGCACGACATCCCCGACTGGAACCGCGACCAGACCCTCGCCAGCGCCTTCCGGGTGTCCTGCGTGTGGTGCTACCAGCAGATGGCCGCACGGGTCGGCGACGACGCCTACCGCCGCTACATCCGCGACGCCGGCTACGGCCAGCTCACCGAGCCCTTCGACACCACGGCCTTCTGGCTGGATGGTTCGCTGCAGATCAGCGCGCAGGAGCAGGTGGCCTTTCTCAAGCAGGTTATCCGCCAGCAGCTGCCCTTCAGTGCCGGGCACTACGCCACCCTCAAGGCCGTGATGCTCGCCGAGCGCACGCCGGCCTACGCCCTCTACGCCAAGACCGGCTGGGCCGCCCGCGCCACGCCGCAGATCGGCTGGTACGTGGGCTACGTGGAAACCCCGGACGACACCTGGGTCTTCGCGACCAACATCACTGTTCGCAATCCGGCCGATCTGGCCTTGCGACCGGCGCTGACCAAGGCCTCCCTCAAGGCCCTCGGCATTCTTCCGGGCACGCCCTGACGTCCGGGCCGGCTGGCCGAATTACACCTCGCCGTACCTCACTCACAATTCCGTACATTTGAAAAACAGTTGAGCAAACATGGTTTGCCAGACTGTCCTCACGTCACAAAACACACTATCCGCGGCCGTTTCCGGACTGCGGGCACGACGCGAGACAAGACCGGAGGAGGATGGGGATGGCAAACACCGGCGAGAGTTCGGCCGAGATGGGCAGCCTGGATACCTTTCCGCGCCTGCTGATGCACCACGCCCGGCAGCGGCCCAATCGGCCGGCGATGCGCGAAAAGGAATACGGCATCTGGCAAACCTACACCTGGGCCGAAGTGGCCGAGCGGGTGCGCGCCATTGCCAGCGGGCTGGCCGAGCTGGGCTTCAAGCGCGGCGACCGCCTGGCGGTGGTCGGCGACAACCGGCCGCGGCTGTACTGGTCGGTGGCGGCCTGCCAGTGCCTGGGCGGCATCCCGGTGATGATGTACCAGGACGCGGTAGCCCAGGAGATGTCCTACGTGATGCAGGACGCGGAGATCCGCTTCGCCTGCGTCGAGGACCAGGAGCAGGTGGACAAGATGCTCGAGATCAAGGAGGGCCTGCCCCTCCTCGAGCACGTCATCTACGACGACCCCCGCGGCCTGCGCCACTATAACCAGACCTTCCTGCACGGCCTGGATGAAGTCCTCGAGATGGGCCGCATCCACGACCGCAACCACCCGGACTTCCTCGGCAACGAGATCGACAAGGGCAGCCCCGACGACGTGTCGGTGATGCTCTACACCTCGGGCACCACCGGCAAGCCGAAGGGCGTGTGCCAGACCCACGGTGCCTTCATTGCCGCGGCCCAGGGCGGCTGCCAGTTCGACAAGCTTTCGGACGAGGACGACATCCTCTCCTACCTGCCGATGGCGTGGGTGGGCGATCACCTGTTCTCCTACGCCCAGGCGCTGGTGGCCGGCTTCACCATCAACTGCCCGGAATCGGGCGAGACGGTGATGAACGACCTGCGCGAGATCGGCCCCACCTACTACTTCGCTCCGCCGCGAGTCTTCGAGAACCTGCTCACCCAGGTGATGATCCGCATGGAAGACGCCGGCGGCATCAAGCGCAAGCTGTTCGCCCACTTCATGGACGTGGCCCGCCGCTGCGGCGCGGACATCCTCGACGGCAAGCCGGTCTCCGGCGGCGACCGCCTGCAGTACTGGCTCGGCAACCTGATGATCTACGGCCCGCTCAAGAACGTGCTCGGCATGAGCCGCATCCGCGTGGCCTACACCGCCGGCGCGGCCATCGGGCCCGATCTGTTCCGCTTCTACCGCTCCATCGGCATCAACCTCAAGCAGCTCTACGGCCAGACCGAGACCTGCGCCTACGTGTGCCTGCAGCCCGATGGCCAGATCAAGCTCGATTCCGTCGGCACCCCGGCGCCGAATGTCGAGGTCAAGCTGGCCGACAACGGCGAGATCCTGGTGCGTGGCCCGATGCTGCTCAAGGCCTACTACAAGCGCCCGGATGCCACCGCCGAATCCATCAACGCCGAGGGCTACTTCATGACCGGCGACGCAGGCTTCTTCGACGCCGACGGCCACCTGAAGATCATCGATCGCGCCAAGGACGTGGGCAAGCTCACCAGCGGCGGCATGTTTGCGCCCAACTACATCGAGAACAAGCTCAAGTTCTTCCAGCACATCAAGGAAGTCGTGTGCTTTGGCAACGGCCGTGATTTCGTCACCGCGTTTGTGAACATCGACCTGGAAGCCGTGGGCAACTGGGCCGAGCGGAAGGGCATGGCTTACTCGGGCTACACCGACCTCGCCTGTCAGCCGCAGGTGTACGACCTGATCCGCGAGTGCGTCGAGCAGGTGAATGCCGATCTCGCCGCCGATCCCAAGATGTGTGATTCGCAGATCAAGCGCTTCCTCGTGCTCCACAAGGAACTCGACGCCGACGACGGCGAGCTGACCCGCACCCGCAAGGTCCGCCGCAACTTCGTGGCCGAGAAGTACGCGGTACTCATCGACGCCCTTTACGGCGGCAAGAAGAGCCAGTTCATCGAAACCCAGGTGACCTACGAGGACGGCCGCACCAACAAGGTGTCCGCCGACCTGCGTATCGAGGACGCCAAGATCTTTCCGCCCGCGCGGAAAGCGGCCTGACGGAGAGCGACCATGGCCAGACAGATTGGCGACGTGATCGTCGACCTCCAGAACATCTCCCTGCGTTTCGGCGGCGTGAAGGCGCTCACCGACATCAGCTTCAACGTGAAGCAGCACGAGATCCGCTCCATCATCGGCCCCAACGGCGCCGGCAAGAGCTCGATGCTCAACGTCATCAACGGCGTGTATCACCCCCAGGAAGGCCAGATCTTCTTCAAGGGTGCGCTGCGCAAGAAGATGGAGCCCCACGAGGCGGCCGAGCAGGGCATCGCCCGCACCTTCCAGAACATCGCGCTGTTCAAGGGCATGACCGTGCTCGACAACATCATGACCGGGCGCAACCTCAAGATGAAGTGCAACTTCCTGCAGCACGCGCTCTACTGGGGCGCCGCGCAGAAGGAAGAGATCGCGCACCGCATCAAGGTGGAAGAGGTGATCGAGTTCCTCGAGATCCAGAACATCCGCAAGACGCCGGTGGGCCGCCTGCCCTATGGCCTGCAGAAGCGCGTCGAGCTGGCCCGGGCGCTCGCCGCCGAGCCGGACATCCTGCTCCTCGACGAACCCATGGCCGGCATGAACGTGGAAGAGAAGCAGGACATGTGCCGCTTCATCCTCGACGTGAATGACCACTACGGCACCACCATCGTCCTCATCGAGCACGACATGGGCGTGGTGATGGACATCTCCGACCGCGTGGTGGTGCTCGACTACGGCAAGAAGATCGGCGATGGCGCACCGGACGAAGTGAAGAACAACCCGGAAGTGATCAAGGCTTACCTGGGCACGTCCCATTAGCCGGGGATGTCGGGTTACGCCCTTCGGGCCAACCCGACCTACGCAAGGAGCGATGCCGACGTAGGTCGGGTTGGCGCAGCGTAACCCGACATCTGAAGCACCGCAGGTCGGGGTGGCGCAGTAACCCGACACCGAACGACAGAAGAAGCGGCAGCGGGCAATCCGGCCCGACCCGCCGCAGAGGAGAGAGGCAGATGCAATTTTTCATCGAAGTACTGATCGGCGGCCTGCTGTCGGGCGTCATGTACGCCCTGGTGGCCCTCGGTTTCGTGCTGATCTACAAGGCCTCGGGGGTGTTCAACTTCGCCCAGGGGGCGATGGTGTTCTTCGCCGCGCTCACCTTCGTCGGCTTTCAGGAGGTGCTGCCCGGCTGGCTGGGGCTGGAGGCGGACAGCAGCGGGGTGTTCTGGCTGGCCTTCCTGCTGGCCTTCATCGCGATGATCGTGCTCGGTTCGCTCACCGAGCGCATCGTGCTGCGGCCCCTCGTCAATCAGCCGCACATCACGCTCTTCATGGCCACCATCGGCCTCACCTACGTGATCGAGGGCCTCGCCCAGATGACCTGGGGCGCCACCGTGCGCGGGCTGGATCTGGGCATCGTCGATGAGCCCATCGCCTGGCTGATGGACAACTACGAGATCGGCGTCTCCAAGTTCGACCTCTTCGCCGCGGGCGTGGCCGCCTCGCTGGTGGCGCTGCTGGCCCTGCTGTTCCAATACACCAAGGTGGGCCGGGCCCTGCGGGCGGTGGCCGATGACCACCAGGCCGCGCTGTCCATCGGCATCCCGCTGCAGACCATCTGGCGCGTGGTGTGGGCGGTGGCGGGCTTCGTGGCGCTGGTGGCCGGGATGATCTGGGGCGCCCGCAACGGCGTGCAGTTCGCCCTCACCTTCACGGCCCTCAAGGCGCTGCCGGTGCTCATCCTCGGCGGCTTCACCTCGGTGCCCGGCGCCATCGTCGGCGGCCTCATCATCGGCGCCTCCGAAAAGCTGGCCGAAGTGTATGTGGGCCCGTTCGTGGGAGGCGGCATCGAAGGCTGGTTCCCCTACATGCTGGCCCTGGCCTTCCTGCTCGTGCGCCCCGAAGGGCTGTTCGGCGAGAAGCACATCGACCGCGTGTGACCAGGAGCAAGGCGATGAACCGATTTCATGCCTCTGGCGCCGCGACGATGAAGGGCCTGGCCGCCGCGAAGCCTTCTTCCGCGATCAGACAGTCGATGCTGGCGGGCGAAAGGTCTTTGTTTAAGGGTGAACTGCTTATGTTCGAGGGCGAAGTGTTTATGTTCGACCGTCAACATAAAGGTTTGGCGAGCGAAACCCTTATGTTTGAGGCTGAAACCTTTCTTCGCACCGACGCGACGTTTCTTCGCAGCGCTGCAACCTTTCTTAGCAGCGACGAAGTGTTTCTTCGCAGCACCGAAACAAAGGGTTTGAGCGCGCAACAGCGTCCTCGCCAGCCTGCATGCTTCCTGCGTGTTGATGCATCCCAGCCCGCGCGCCCCGCAGAGGCCATTGCCGAACACCATAACAAGACTGTCAGCCAGCAGCGGACCGCTGCCTGAGCGGAGAAGGAGACCCACCCATGCTTTACCGTGAAGCCGGCCAGTTCAAGGCCAGTTATGCCGAAGATGCCCGGATCTTTCCGATCCGCCAGGACCGCATCGGGTTCTGGGTGCTGATGCTGGTGTTCGGCGTGGCGGTGCCGCTGCTCGCCGACCAGTACTGGCTCAAGGCCATCCTCATTCCGGTGCTGATCTTCTCCCTCGCCGCGCTGGGCCTGAACATCCTCACCGGCTACGCGGGGCAGTTGTCCCTCGGGTCGGCGGCCTTCATGGCCGTGGGGGCCTTCGCGGCCTACAACTTCATCCTGCGCATCGACGGCATGCCGTTTCTGGTGGCGCTGGTGCTTGCCGGGGCCACGGCGGCGCTGGTGGGCATCCTGTTCGGGCTACCCAGTTTGCGCATCAAGGGCTTCTACCTGGCGGTGGCGACCCTCGCGGCGCAGTTCTTCATCGTGTGGGCGCTGGTGAAGTTTCCGTGGTTCTCCAACAACTCGTCGTCGGGCGTCGTCACCGCCCAGGACGTGACCATCCTCGGCTACACCTTCGCCTCGCCGGAGGCCAAGTACATCCTCACCTTCCTGATCGTGGTGGTGATGGCGCTGCTGGCCAAGAACATGGTCCGCTCCTCCACCGGCCGGGCCTGGATGGCGGTGCGCGACATGGACGTGGCGGCCCAGGTGATCGGCTTCCGCCTGATGCGCACCAAGCTGCTGGCCTTTGCGGTGAGCTCCTTCTACTGCGGCGTGGCCGGCGCGCTCTACGCCTACACCTACATCGGCACCGTCGAGCCTGAAGCCTTCAACCTCGACCTGTCGTTCAAGATCCTCTTCATGATCATCATCGGCGGGGTCGGCTCGATCATGGGCTCCTTCCTCGGGGCGGCCTTCATCGTGCTGCTGCCGATCTTCCTGGACAACTTTGTGCCGATGATCTTCGGCCAGTCCCTGGGGGCGGGCTTCGTGTCCAACTTCCAGCTGATCGTGTTCGGCGGGCTGATCATCTTCTTCCTGATCGTCGAACCCCACGGCCTCGCCCGCCTGTGGCAGATCGCCAAGGAGAAGCTCCGCCTGTGGCCTTTCCCCCACTAAGCGCCTTCTTCACGAACGTACGTAACCCTGTTTCGTCGTAGCACCCACACCAATAAAGGAGACACACCATGAAACTCAAGCACACCGTTCTGCTGGGTGCTGCCATCGCCGGCCTCTTGGGCAGTGCCGTGGCGAGCGCCGACGAACAGTTCATCGGCCTGCCCAGCTATCGCGTCGGCCCCTACGCGGCCGGCGGCGCCGGGATCTTCGGTGGCTGGATCGACTACATGCAGCTCATCAACGAGCGCGACGGTGGCGTGAATGGCGTGAAGCTCACCTGGGAAGAGTGTGAGACCGAATACAACAACGCCCGCGGCGTCGAGTGCTACGAGCGTCTGAAGAAGAAAGGCTCCACCGGCAACTCGGTGTTCCAGCCGGTTTCCACCGGCATCACCTACTCGGTGCTCGAGAAGGTTGCCCAGGACAAGATCCCGATGGTCACCATCGGCTACGGCCGCACCGATGCCGCCGACGGCCGCGTGTTCCCGTGGGTCTTCCCGATGATCACCACCTACTGGTCCCAGGCTTCGGCCATCGTGAACTTCATGGGCCAGAAGGAAGGCGGCATGGACAAGCTGAAGGGCAAGAAGATCGGCCTGCTCTATCACGACTCCGCCTATGGCAAGGAATCCCACGCGATCATGGACAAGCTGGCCGCCAAGCACGGCTTTGAAGTCCTGAAGATCGCGGTGGCTCACCCGGGCAACGAGCAGCAGTCCCAGTGGCTGCAGATCCGTCAGGCCAAGCCCGACTACGTGATCCTGTGGGGCTGGGGCGTGATGAACCCGACGGCGATCAAGGCGGCGGCCAAGACCGGCTTCCCCCGCGAGAAGCTGCTCGGTGTGTGGTGGTCTGGTGCCGAGGAAGACACCATCCCCGCCGGCCCCGCCGCCAAGGGCTTCATCGCCGCCGGCTTCAACGTGCCGGGCGCCAACTACCCGGTCGTCGCCGACATCAAGAAGCACGTGTACGGCAAGGACAAGGGCAACATGGAAGACAAGACCCGCATCGGCTCGGTGTATTACAACCGCGGCGTGGTGCACGGGATCATCACCGTCGAGGCGATCCGCAAGGCTCAGGAGAAGTTCGGCAAGGGCAAGGCGATGACCGGCGAGCAGATGCGCTGGGGCTTCGAGAACCTCAACCTGGATGACGCCCGCCTGAAGGCCCTGGGCGCCACCGGCTTCATGCCGCCGCTCAAGCTGTCGTGTGCCGATCACGAAGGCCCGGGCAAGGTGAAGTTCCAGCAATGGGACGGCAACCAGTGGAAGGTCATCACCGACTGGATCGACTCCGACCGTCCGCTGGTGCGCGGCATGATCGAAGAATCCGCCGCCGCCTACGCCAAGGAAAAGGGCATCAAGCCGCGCGACTGCTCGAAGGAGGGCTGATCGGGGCTTCGGGCGCCGGCCAAGATCGGCGCCCGTCCCTGTAGGTCGGACTTCAGTCCGACACTGCCGTATTGATCAGGTGATGTCGGACTGAAGTCCGACCTACAGTCCGAGTTGCCGAATCCCGACATCCCAAGAACAAGAACGACCGAGGGTGGCCCGCGCCGCCCCGCACTGGAGGATGGCCGACGCCATGTCTTACCTCAGCATCAACAACATCGAGGTCATCTACGACCACGTGATCCTCGTGCTCAAGGGCGTCTCGCTGCAGGTGCCCCAGGGCAAGATCGTCGCGCTGCTGGGTGCCAACGGCGCCGGCAAGAGCACCACGCTCAAGTCGATCTCCAACCTGCTGCGGGCCGAGCGGGGTGACGTGACCAAGGGCAGCGTCGAGTTCAAGGGCCGGCGCATCGACCAGCTCACGCCGGCCGATCTGGTGAAGCAGGGCGTGATCCAGGTGATGGAGGGCCGTCACTGTTTTGGCCACCTGTCCATCGAGGAGAACCTCCTCACCGGCGCCTACACCCGCAGCCAGTCCCGCGCCGAGCTGAAGGAGAGCCTGGAGAAGGTCTACGCCTACTTCCCGCGCCTGAAGACCCGCCGCACCTCGCAGGCCGGCTACACCTCGGGCGGTGAGCAGCAGATGTGCGCCATCGGCCGCGCCCTGATGGCCAAGCCCGAGATGATCCTGCTGGACGAACCGTCGATGGGCCTCGCCCCGCAGATCGTCGAGGAGATCTTCGAGATCGTGAAGGATCTCAACAGCAAGGAAAACGTGAGCTTCCTGCTGGCCGAACAGAACACCATGGTCGCCCTGCGCTACGCCGACTTCGGCTACATCCTCGAGAACGGCCGCGTGGTGATGGAAGGCGACGCCGCCGACCTGCGGACGAATGAGGATGTGAAGGAGTTCTACCTGGGGCTGTCGTCCGAGGGGCGGAAGAGTTTCCGGGAAGTGAAGCACTACCGGCGGCGGAAGCGCTGGTTGTCCTAAGGGGGCTGCGGGGCGCTTCCCTGTAGGTCGGACTTCAGTCCGACATCGCGGGTTGATGCGGTGGTGGCTTCGGTTGGCAGGGGTTGGCCGGGGAGTTCGTTCCACGGCCGGGTTTGCACACCCGGCCGGCTCCAGCGGCGCGGAGCAGTGCTCCGCGAAACCCCGCTTCCGCCCCCGGCGGGCGACCTACTTCTTTGCTTCGCCAAAGAAGTAGGCAAGAAAGGCGACCCGGCTTCACCGGTCGGCCTGCGGCCGACTCCCTTGCGCTGCTCACAGCAGGCGGCCGGTGTCGCGAACTCGCCCTGCGGGCTCAGACAGCGACCCCGGAACCCCACCGCCTGCCGCTGCGCTGCTCAGCGGTTCAGACGGGCTCCGGGGAAGCACCGAGCGCTTGCTGGAGTGGATGTGGAGTCGAGATGAGGTTTGGGAAACGACGCGGTTTTGGGTAGGTCGGGTTAGCGCAGCCTAACCCGAGGTGGCTTGGTGCCAGCGCGTGTTGGTCCGGCGGGTTCGGGTGTCGGGTTACGCTGCGCTAACCCGACCTACGCGAACTGGGTGAAGCAAGAGAGTAGGTCGCCCGCCGGGGTGAGTCCCGGCCAACGAACATGCTGTAGGTCGGACTTCAGTCCGACACGCCCGGGTTGATGTGGCATTGATGTCGGACTGAAGTCCGACCTACACGGTGCCTTTGGTTGGCAGGGGGGCCGGGGGGCGATTCCGGCCAACGGTACGTTGAGAACAGGACAAACCGTCCGCCAAACGGACGGACGAAAAAACCAGAAGGACGCGGAGACCCAATGAACTACTACGACGCCCGTGAAACCCGCGATCCCCTTGATCGCGAGCGCGAACTCCTCGCCCGGCTGCCCGCCCAGGTGGCTCACGCCAAAGCCCACGCGCCGGCGTTTGCGGCGCTGCTGAAGGACGTGGACCCGGCCGCCATCACCACCCGCGAGGCGCTCGCCACGTTGCCGGTGATCCGCAAGTCCGAGCTCTCCGAACTGCAGAAGGCCGCGCGGCCTTTTGGCGGGCTGGCGGCGGTGCGGTGGGGCAGCGCCTGCGCGCGGGTGTTCGCGTCGCCGGGGCCGATCTACGAGCCCGAGGGCGCGCGCAAGGATTACTGGCGGCTCGCCCGGGCCTTTTACGCGGCGGGTTTCCGCGCCGGCGATCTGGTCCACAACACCTTCTCGTATCACTTCACGCCGGCCGGCTCAATGATGGAAACCGCCGCCCACGCGCTGGGCTGCACGGTGTTCCCGGCGGGCGTCGGCCAGACCGAGATGCAGCTTGCCGCGATGCTCGACCTGCGCCCCGATGCCTACGCCGGCACGCCGTCCTTCCTGCGCATCCTGCTGGAGAAAGCCGACGAGCAGGGCGTGAAGCTGGACAGCCTGAAGAAGGCTTTTGTCTCCGGCGAGGCCTTTCCGCCCAGCCAGCGGGAGGCCCTCGCCGCCCGCGGCATCCAGGCTTACCAGGCTTACGCCACAGCCGATCTGGGCCTCGTCGCCTTCGAGACGCCGGCCCGGGAAGGCATGGTGCTGGATGAAGACGTGATCCTCGAGATCGTCCGCCCCGGCACCGGCGATCCGGTGGCGCCCGGCGAGGTGGGCGAGGTGGTGGTGACCACCTTCAACCCCGATTACCCGCTGATCCGCTTCGGCACCGGCGATCTGTCGGCCATCCTGCCCGGCATCTCGCCCTGCGGCCGCACCAACACGCGCATCAAGGGCTGGCTGGGGCGGGCCGACCAGACCACCAAGGTGAAGGGCATGTTCGTGCATCCGGGCCAGGTGGCGGCGGTGCTCAAGCGCCACCCGGAGATCGGCCGCGGCCGGCTGGTGGTGGACAACCCGGATCTCGCCGACCGGATGACCCTCCACTGCGAACTCGCCGCGCCGGCCGAAGGCCTTGCCGAGGCGGTGGCCAGCTCGATCCGCGAGCTCACCAAGCTGCGCGGCGAAGTCACCTTCTGCGCGCCCGGCAGCCTCGCCAACGACGGCAAGGTGATCGACGACCAGCGCAAGTACGAGTGAGCCGCCGGGCGGCCGGCATCCCCGGCGGCCCCTTGCGGAAAGCCCGGATCGAACCGGGCCCAGCCTTCAGGCACACTGGCGTGATGCTGCCCGTCACGCCATTTTTCTGAGCGATGCAGAGCCTGCTGCTGCTCCTTCCCGACTTCGCGCTGATCGCGATGGGCGCCCTCCTGCGCCGTTTTTTCGGGCTGGCGGACGCCTTCTGGACCGGTGTCGAGAAGCTGGTCTACTTCATCTTCTTTCCCGCGCTGCTGTTCCACGCCCTGGCCCGGGCGACGATCGACATCGCCGCGATGGGCCCGCTGTTCGTGGTCGGGCTGGTCACGATGGCGTCGGGGCTGGTGCTGGGTCTCGTCGGGCGGCCGCTGATGGGGCTGGACGCGATGGCCTTCGCGTCGCGCCTGCAGTGCGCCTACCGCTTCAACACCTACATCGGCATTGCGGTGGCCGGCAAGCTGGCGGGGTCGGCCGGCGTGGCGACCATGGGCGCCCTGTGCGGGGCGATGGTGCCGTTTGCCAACATGGCGGCGGTGGCGATGCTGGTGCGTCACGGCCAGGGCCGGCTGTGGCAGGAACTGGCGAAGAATCCGCTGATCATTGCCACCCTCGCCGGGCTGGCGTTCAACCTCTCGGGTGCGCAGCTGCCGGCGCCCGTGGTGCCTTTTTTGCAGCGGCTGGCGGATGCTGCGGTGACCCTCGGCCTGCTGGCGGTGGGCGCGGCGCTGCGGCTGGGGCGCAGCGAAGGCGGACGTTTCGGAACCGTGTATCTGTGCGCCGTGAAGCTGGTGGCGCTGCCGGCAGTGGCGTGGGGGTTGGGGCGGGCGCTGGGCCTTGAGGGCGTGGCCTTCCAGGTGGCAGTGGCGTTTGCCGCGCTGCCGACGGCGTCGTCGGCCTACATTCTGGCGATGCGCCTGGGGGGCGACGGCCCCGGCGTGGCGCGGCTGATCTCGGCCACCACGGTGGCCGCGGCGGTGACGCTGACCGCCTGGCTGACGCTGCTGCGCGCGGCCTGAGGCCCAATGGCAAAACCCCGGCGGGCGCCGGGGTTGCGGGGAGATTACTTGTCCTTGCTGCGGCTGGACTTGGTCGGGGCGGGGGCCGGGGCCGGCGCGGCCTGGGCGGCCTTGGATGCATCCGCGGCGCCCTGCATCAGGTTCCACGGCCACATGCCGCTGGCGAAGGGGTTGGGCTGGGCGGCTTCGGGGGTGCTGCCGCCTTCCGAGGCGATCTTGCTCATGGCCTGCATGGTGGCGATGGTGGCGCGCTGCATCTCGAGGCCCTGGGTGGCCATCTGCAGGGAGCTGAGGTTCATCTTGAGCCAGTTCTCGACGGCCTTCATGTCGGCGATGCGCTTGTCGAGCTCATCCACGTCGAGGGTCGGGGTGACCATGCCGGGCAGGCTGAAGCCCATCTTGCCCCACATGCTGCGCATGAATTCCAGCGGATCCTGTGCATTGTTTTCGGTGCTCATTGCTCTCCCCCTTTTGTCTGGTTGTGGAATCAGTGATTGATCTTAACCGAAGCGTACTCCGCCCGCATCAGCCTTGGGTTTTTCGTTGCAGCAGGGCCCGCAGCTTGGCCGGGCGGACGGGCTTGTGCAGGAGCGGGATCTCGGCCTGCTGGGCGGCGTTGGCGGTGGCCGACGAGGTGTCGCCGCTGAGGATGATCGCCGGGATCGGCTTGCCGAAGTGGGCGCGCAGGCGCTGGATGGTTTCGAGCCCGTCGGCGGCGCCGGCGATCTGGTAGTCGGACAGGATGATGTCCGGCGGCGTGCCGGCGGCCTCGAGGGCGGTGAGGATGTCGGCCTGGTTGTCGGCGGCGCTGACCTGGCAGCCCCAGGATTCGAGCAGCCCGACAGTGCTGGCGACGGCCAGTTCGTCGTCGTCCACCAGCGCCACGTGGAGCCCGTTGAGGGCCTGGCTCGCGACCGGGTGGCTGCCTTCGGCGACGACCCCGGGGGCGGCGGTGGGTAGCTCGACCGCGAACACCGCGCCGCGGCCGGGGCTGGACTTGAGCGACAGGGGGTGGTCGAGCAGGTCGGTGAGGCGGCGCACGATGGCGAGGCCCAGCCCGAGGCCCTTGGCCCGGTTGCGCTCCGGGTTGTCCAGCTGGACGAACTCCTGAAAGATCGCCTCCTGGGC
The DNA here is from genome assembly GCF_030161255.1 of Zoogloea oryzae. Taxonomy (NCBI): domain Bacteria; kingdom Pseudomonadati; phylum Pseudomonadota; class Betaproteobacteria; order Rhodocyclales; family Zoogloeaceae; genus Zoogloea; species Zoogloea oryzae. The sequence continues at coordinate 29,499 of NZ_BSPX01000011.1, read as the reverse complement.
GTCGGGGGCGATGCCGGGGCCGTTGTCGCGCACCTCGATGCGCACCCGCCGGCCGCGCTTGCGGCAGCACAGCAGGATGGTGCCGCCCGGGGCGTAGCGCAGGGCGTTGCTGATGAGGTTGTGGAGGATGCGTTCGAGCAGCAGCGGGTCGCTCTCGACCCACAGGCTGGTGGGGCGCAGGCGCAGGCGCTGACCGCGCATCTCGGCTTCGCGGCGGTAATCCACCTCGATGCGTTCGAGCAGCGGCTGGAGCGGGAAGGGCTTGATCTGGCGGTCGAGCACGCCCACGTCGAGCCGCGAGATGTCGAGCAGGCTGTCGAGGAGGTTTTCCATCGTCTCGGCCGACACCGCGATCTGCTCGACGAGCCGGTGGGTGTCGGGGGCGTGGGGCTTCTGGCCGAGCTCGGCGACGAACAGCCCGAGGGCGTGCATGGGCTGGCGCAGGTCGTGGCTGGCGGCGGCCAGGAAGCGGGTCTTGGCCCGGTTGCCCCGTTCGGCTTCTTCCTTCTTTTCGAGGAGCTCGCGGGTGGCGGCCTCGATCTGGCGTTCGAGATCCTCCCGCGAGGCGCCGAGCTTGTCGGCCATGTCGTTGACGCCCTCGGCGAGCATGCGCAGGCTGCGCCCGCCTTCGACGGGCACCCGGGCGGAGAGGTCGCCCTGGCCGAAGCGGGTGACGGTGGTGGCGATGCGCTGGATCGGGCCGGAGATGCCGCGGCTCATCCGCAGGGCCAGGGCCACGCTGGCGATGAGCACGGTGATCACCATCAGGAAGGCGTGCCAGAGCAGGTGGCGCTCTTCTGCGCGCAGGGAATCCTGGGTCATCTCGACGAGCACCTCTCCGCGCTGCTCGGTGCCGGTGGGGGCGTTGCCATTGCCGTTGCCGAGGAAGGCGTCCTCGATGTTCACGCCAACCCCGGTGACCGGTTCGCGGAAGCGCTGGGGCGGATCGTCGCTCCCCGGAGGGCGAGGATCCGGGGTGGAGAGCTCGGTGAGCACCTGCTGCTGGGGGCCGAAGACCACCACGCGCACCACGTCCTTCTCGACCACGATGGCGTTGCTCAGCTTGCGCAGGCTTTCGAGGTTGCCCGAGAACACGCCGTACTCGCTGGCGGCGGCGAGCTGGCGCGCCAGCGCCTTGCCCCGCTGGCGGTGGACTTCTTCGAGGTCGGACAGCCGGGATGAGGTGAAGTAGCCGATCAGCAGTGACGCCATCACCATCGTCGGCAGCACCGCGATGAGGATGGTCCGGGCCCGGATGTCGAGGTTGCGTTCGCTGATCATGGCGGGTTCTCCGCACGTTCGAGCCGCTCGCGCAGTACGTTGGCGTCTTCGAGGGTGATGCCCAGGGAGCGGGCGACGTAGGTGTTGGTGCTGATCCGGAACTGGCGTGGCGCGGTGGGCGGCGGCAGGCTGCCGCTGACGAGCCCGATCCGGGCGGCCTCGCCGGCCTGCTGGCCGATCTGGGCCGGCGTGCTGTAGAGGGCGAACAGGGCGCCGGCCTTGACGTAGGCGGGCGAGAAGCCGATCACCGGCGAGCGGTGGTGATAGGCCGTCAGGAGGATGTTGGAGATGGTCCGGTTGTTGAAGAGCTGGGTGTCGGGTACCGCCAGCAGCACGGTGGGCTCGGCCAGCATGCGCTGCAGGGCGGGGTAGAGATCGCTCTCCTCGCTGGCGTATTCGAGCACCGGGCGCAGCCGCTTGTCCCGGGCGCTGGCCTGCAGGCGGCTGCCCAGCTCGGTGCTCTCGCGGCCGACCACCAGGCCGACCCGCGGCCAGTCGGGCAGGGCGATGCGCAGCAGTTCGATCTGCCGCGATGCGGGCTGGTCGATGAACACCGCCGACACCCGCCGGGTGTCGTCACCCCGGTTGGGCAGGCGCTCGTAGGCGCTGCGCGGCAGCAGGGTGTGGAGGATCAGGGTGCGGGGGGCGAGGTTGGCGATGGTCTGGGCGGCGCGGGTGCCGAAGGTGACCACCAGCCCGGTGTTGCCGAGGGCGGCGGCGTCTTCGGCGCGCAGCGGCAGCATCAGCGTCTGGGGGCGGTGGCCGGCGTTGCGCAGCTCGGCGGTGAGGGCCTCGGCGGCCTCGCTGAAGGCGGCGCTCTCTTCGGACATCACGAGCACCACCGATGCGGCGAGCGCGTGCAGCGGCACCCCGCAGGCCAGGAGGGCCAGCAGGGTGACGACGAAGGCGCGCCGGATCAGCCTCATCAGGCGTCAGAGTTCCAGATTCACGCCGGCGAAGATGGTGCGGGCCCACCACGAGGTGTCCGGCGCGTAGGTCTGATCCGGGCCGTCCACGTTGCGGGCGGTGATGGAGACCTCACCCCGGGCGATGCTGGCCGGGAGACGGCGGGCGAGGCGCAGGTCGAGCTGGCGGTAGGGCGCGGTCTTGTGCCAGTTGTCCTGGTACCAGCTCATCGATCCGATCCAGTGCTTGGCAAAGCTGAACTGCCAGCCGGGGAGGAACTCCCACGCGCCGAAGAGGGTGGAGCTCTGCTTGGGCGCGGTGTATTCGATCCAGCCGCTGGAGTTGGTTTTGGCTTCGGTGGCGCTGAAGTTGGGGTTGTCGATGCGCAGGGCGGTGTGGTGGGCCGTCAGCCAGGTGCGCGGGGACGGGCGCCAGGTGGCCGAGATCTCCAGGCCGCGGATGTTGGCCTCGCCGCTGTTGGTGAAGTAGCGCGTGTTGCTGCGGGAGAACAGGCCGACGGTGGACGGCTCGAGCTTCATCTCGACCAGATCGCGGGCGCGTTCGAGGAACAGGCGTGCGTCGATGGTGGTGGCGATCTCGCGCAGCTCGGCCAGATAGCCCAGCTCATAGGTGGTGATCCGCTCGGCATGGAGATCGGGCGACGGGCGGAAGGTCTGGTTGATCGGGGTGCCCGCCGGGATGGTCCGCCCGGGAATCGAGAACGGCGCCGAGTTGCTGAAGATCATGCTGGACCTCTGCTCGAACGCCATCGGGTTGCGATGGGAGCGGTTGACCGACAAGCGCCAAGTCTGGCTTTCCGTCATATGATAGTTGGCTGACGCGCGCGGTGCCAGTGCCACCCGGGTGAGGGAGTTGTCCTCGATCATCGTCCCGACGTTGAACAGCCAGCGCTCGCTGGCGCGCCACTCGAGGGTGCCGAAGGCGCGGGTCACGGTGCTGCGCACCGGCTCGTTGGTGTTGAAGCGTGAGGGCGCGGCGATCAGGTCGGTGCGCCAGCCGGCGCCGATCACGGCCCGCAGCGACGGGGCCAGGGTGGTGATGCGCTGGAGTTCCAGGTCGTCGCGGGTGGCCTTGAAGTCGTAGTCGAAGCGCACCGGCACGTAGATGGTCCGGGTTGCGCCGCCGAGGGTGACGCGTGCCGGCACGTCGAGGTTGTAGTTGTCGCGGCCGTTTTCTTCCTGGTGGTAGTAGGTGACGGTCAGCTCTTCGCCGGGGGCGGGGGCGTGACGCCAGCGCAGCAGCCCGAAGCCGGTGTAGATGCGCATCGGGCGCTCCGGGTCGGTGGCGTTGTCGGCTTTGCCGGTGCCTTCGTGGGAGTCGGTCCAGCCGGTCTGGAAATCGACGCTGTTGGTGCTGTCGGCGCGCCATTCGGTGTTGAGGGTGGCGAGCTGGGTGTAACGCCAGTCGTTGATGTTCTGTGCGCCCTTGTCGTAGTTGCCGAAACCGTGGTCGTAGGTGCGCGAGACGGTGAGGCGCATGGACACGTCGTTGAACTGGTGGCCGATGCGGGCGCCGATGTCGTTGATGCCGTTGTCGCCAGCGCGGTAGCGCACCGCACCGCCGAGGGTCTCGGACGGCGAGCGGGTGATGATGTTGGCCACGCCGAGGAAGGCGTTGCTGCCGTAGGTCGCCGAGTTGGAGCCGCGGAAGACCTCGATGCGCTCGATGTCGTCGATGTCCACGCCGATCTGGTTCCACTCGACCCCGGAGATCAGGTAGGGCGAGTAGATCGAGCGGCCATCCACCTGCACCAGCATCCGCCGGGGCGCTTCGTCGGACAGCCCGTGATAGGTGACCAGCGGCTGGTTGCCGGTGTGCATCCCGAGCTGGAAGCCGGGCACGAGGCGGAACAGCTCGTAGATGTTGCGCGCGCCGGAGGCGCGGATCATCTCCCGGTCGAGCACCGTGACGGCGCCCGGTGCATCGGCCGGCGCCTGGGACAGGCGCGTGGCAGACAGCACGACCGGCAGGTCACTCAGGTGACCGGCCTCGCTGATGTCATCGGGGTTGGCAAGCGCTGTCAGCGGCAGGAGCGTGATCAGCAGGGGGAGCGTGCGCAGGGGCGCAGAGAGGTGATGTGTAATCTTGATGGGCGGCATGGTTTTTGCCGAATTGGCTAGCAAACCACGATTTTGTACGTTTTGGGCAGGGCTGGGTAGGCTAAACTGCCAGGGCGAATCGAAAACCGACTTATCCGCAATGAATTGGCGGCCATGATGCAGACACGTATTCTGATTATCGAAGACCATGTGCTGGTGAGGGAAGCCATGGCTCTGACCCTTGCCCAGGTGGGAGAAGGGGTGCACTGCCAGCAGGCCAGCAATGCCACCGATGCGCTCGCGCTCCTTGAGGCCGATCCGGACTGTGACCTGCTGGTCGTCGACCTGATGCTGCCCGAAATCAATGGTTTTTCCCTGCTTGGCGTGATCGCCAAGCGCTTTCCCGACGTGCCGGCCCTGGTGGTGTCCGCGCTGGACGACCGGGAGTCGGTGCAGCGGGCGATGAAGGCCGGTGCGTCCGGTTTCGTCTCCAAGGCGAGCCCCAGCAACACCCTGATCGAAGCCGTGCGCACCGTGCTGGCCGGCGGGGTGTTCACCCCCGAGGCGGCCACCGGCAGTGACGGCGGCAATCGCAGCCGGCGTGCCAGCCAGGCCTTCGCCGAACGTTTCCAGCTCACCGCGGCCCAGGGCCGGGTGCTCGAACTGGTGGCCCAGGGCAAGTCGAACCGCGACATCGCCGAATTCCTCGGCCTGTCGGAAGGCACCGTGAAGGTGCACGTCTCGGCGATCCTGCGGGCGCTGGGGGTGACCAGCCGGGCGCAGGCCCTGCTGATGATGACCCGGGCCGGTCTGCGGGTCTGAGGTTCTGGCGGTATTGCGCCCGGTCGCTTCCGCGACGTCCGGGCGAGCAGGGATGTATGCACCACCTTTTTGCGAACAATTCTTATTACTGATTATAATCGGGCGCAATGGATCACTGCCGGGCGATTGTCGATGAGTCGGATTGAAGGGCGAGGTGACTGCTGATGGGTGCTGCAGCGCCGGTCGTCGCAACGGTTTCACTGCCGCGCAGCCTGCTCAGGGGCGAGCGCCGGCCACAGATTGCCCTGGTGGGCCTGCCGCGCACCGGCAAGAGCACCATCTTCCAGGCGGCCTCGAGCACCGCGGTCGAAGCCGGCCAGCTCGACGGCAGCAGCCTGGGTTTCTCCACCTGTCAGGTCAATGTGGGGCTCGAAGAGGCCGCGCTGGTCGATCTGCCGCCCCTGCGCAGCCTGCATGATCTCGACGAGGCCGACCGCCTGCTGCTGATGGCGCTGCTCGGCGGTCAGCCGGCCCGGCGGGGCGAGGCGGGCTTCAAGACGCCCGACCTGCTGATCCAGGTGGTGGATGCCACCGCCCTCGAATCCAGCCTGGCCCTGGCCCAGGAACTCTGCGAACTCGGCAAGCCGCTGGTGATCGCCCTCAACCGCCTCGACGAGGCCCGTGAGAAGGGCGTCTACATCAACGTGGCGGCGCTGTCCGAAGCGCTCGGCGTGCCGGTGGTGCCCACCGTGGCTCACATGGGCAAGGGCATCACCACTGTCTTCGAGACGGCGCTCCAGCTGCTCCACGCCAAGCGCTGCCCGCTGCCGCAGTTGCCCAGCCCGCACCTGCGCAAGGCGCTGGCACCCCTCAACGCGATCCTCGACATGCCGGCGGTGGAGGCCGCCTTCCGCGTGCCGCGGACGCTGCTGCTCACCCAGGTGGCGCGGGGCGATACGTGGTTTGCGTCCGAGCTGGCCCGGCATTTCCCTGATCTGGTGCCGGCCGTCGAGGCCGCCCGTGCCGACGCCACCCGGGTGCTGCCGCGCCCGCTGGCAGAAGAGCTCTTCGCCGACCGCCACTACCGGGCTGCGGCGCTCCACGAGCAGGTCAGCCGGCTGGGCCATGCGGCCGAAAAGGCCGGCTGGAAACGCACCCTCGACCGGCTGTTCCTCCATCCCCGCTGGGGCCTGATCGGTACCCTGGCGGTGTTTGCGCTGGTGCTGTTCATGGTCTTCGAGGTGAGCACCGCCCTCGACGCGCTCACCTCGGCGCCGCTTGCGGCGTGGGTCGGCCAGTGGGAGCCGGACACCACCGCCGGCGTCATCGGGCGCGCCGTGGCCGACGGGCTGGTGGGGCTGGTGGGCATCGTGGTGCCCTACATGCTGCCGCTGGTGCTGCTGCTGGTGAGCCTTGAGGAATCCGGGATCATGCACCGGGTCGCCTTCGTGGTGGACCGGGGCTTTCACCGCATCGGCCTGCACGGCGGGGTGGCGGTGCCTTTCCTGCTGGGCTTGGGCTGCAACGTGCCGGCGCTGTCGGCGGTGGCGGCCAGCTCGTCCGGGCGCGAGCGCATCGTGGCGTCGCTGCTCATCACCTTCGTGCCGTGCTCGGCGCGCTCGGCCATCGTGCTGGCGATCGGTGGCAAGTATCTGGGCTGGGAAGGGGTGCTGGGGATCTTCCTGCTGACGATGCTGATCATCGCGGTGGCGGGCAAACTGCTCACCCGCCGCTACGTGAAGGCCAGCCCGGGCCTGATCCAGGCGATCCCGTCCTACGCGCTGCCCCAGTGGCGGCGTCTGCTGGCGATCACCTGGGAGCGCACCAGCGACATCCTGACCATCGTCACGCCGCTGCTGGTGCTGGGCAGCGTGGTGCTGGCGCTGCTGGCCCACTTCGGTGCCGATGAAGTGATCAACATGCTGCTGCTGCCGGTGACGAGCTGGTGGTTGGGCCTGCCGGTGGCACTGGGGGTGCCGATCCTGTTTGGCGTGCTGCGCAAGGAGCTGTCGCTGCTGATGGTCTACCAGGCCCTCGGCACCCAGGACATCGCGCTCCAGCTGAACTGGGTGCAGATCGCCACCTTCCTGGTCTTCCTGACCTTCTACGTGCCCTGCGTGTCCACCTTCGCGGTAATGCTGAAAACCATCGGGCGCCGCGATGCGGTGTTCTCGGTGGGGCTGTCGGTGGCCGTGGCGCTGGGCATCGCGGCGGTGTGCCGGATCGCCCTGCAGGGTGTCAATCTGCTGTTCTGAAGCCGGTCAGTCCCGCGGGCGCAGGCGCTCGAGGGATTCGTCCAGCCCGGCGGCGCTGCGCAGCAGCGGCGGTTCGCTGTCCTCCAGCCGGGCGGCCGGGTTGCCCGGCGCGGCTGCCGGCGTGGCGACGACCTCGGGCTCGCGCACGATGCGCGGGGTGATGACCACCACCGTCTCGGTGCTGGTGCCCGCATCTTCCCAGCGGGAAAACGCCGCGCCCACCACCGGAATCTCGCCCAGCACCGGAATGCCCGAGCGCTTGTAGTTGGCGCTGTTGCGGATCAGCCCCCCGATGAAGATCGACTGCCCGTCCTCGGCGATGAGGGTGGTGTTGACCTGCGTGCTGTTCTTCGACGGGATGCTGTTGTTCACGCTGGCGGTGCTCACCTCCGGGTGGATCTTCATCAGGATGCGGCCGCGCTCGTCGATGGACGGCGTGACCCGCAGGATCACCCCGGATTCGAGGAACTGGATGGATTCGGTGGTGACCTGGTTGATGGTGGTCGTCACCTTGTAGCCGGTCTGGTCGCCGATGGAGGTGATCGCCTGCTGGTTCTCCAGCGCCAGCAGCTTGGGCGTGGCGAGGGTATGCACCCGGCCCTTGCTGGCCAGGGCGCTCAGGTAGATGTTCAGGTTGTCGCTCACCACGCTGAAGAACAGCCCGCTGCCGGTGCGGTCGGCGAGGCCCTTGGTGCCCACGCTGTAGCTGCGATCGCTGCCGCCCACGATCTTCGACCAATCCACCCCGAAGGCTTCGCTGCGGTCGAGCCGTACCTCGAGGATCTTGGCCTCGATGAGGATCTGGCGGGGCTGCACGTCCACCTGCTGGAGCAGGGTCTCGATGCGATCGACGAAGGCCGGCTGGTCTTCGACGACGATCAGGTTGCGTTCGAGCAGCGGGGTGATCTTGCCGTAGCGGGAGATGTGCTTGGTGAGGATGTCGGCGACCGTCTTGGGGTTGGAGTACTGGACCTTGAAGGTGCGCAGCCGGGTGTTGCCAGAGAGGCCATCCAGCCCGGCGTCCTTGCGCTCGACCACCAGGAAGGTGTCGCCGCGGCGCTCGGCCACGTAGCCGGCGGCCTCGGCCACTGTGCGCACGGCCTCGTCGGCGCTCACGTTGTAGAGGTTGACCGACACGTTGCCGGTGACGCCCTTGCCCACCAGCACGTTGATCTTCTCGTTGCGGGAGAGCATCTCGAACACGTCGCCCACCGGCACGTCGCGCAGATTGACGGTGATGCGCCGTGGCGCTGGATCGGCGGCGAAGGCGGCCGGCTGGCCGGTGGCGGCGAGGGCGCAGGCCACGAGGGCGGTGGCGAGGCGATGGCGGATCACGGTCTGGACTCCCGGGGCGGACGGCGCATGTCGAGGGTGACGCGGCGCCCGTCCTTTTCGAAAACGGCCTGATATTCGGTGACCGACAGCAGACGGTGGCCGTCGATCTTTTCGCCGATGGCGACCATCTGGCCGTCCACGTTGGCGAGGGAAGCGGCCCCCGACAGCAGCACGCCGCGCAGGCGGGGCTGCCATTCGACGGGCGCGGGGGCATCACCGGCGACGGGCGCCAGCAGCGTGCCGCCGGGCCGGCGGAAGGGGTCGTGGTGCAGACTGGGTGCGGCGGGTGGCTCGGCAGCTGGGGCCGCCGTGGCGATGAGCAGCAGGAGGGCGGGCAGCAGGCGGTGCTTCATGGCTGGCGGGTGGCCGGGCGGCGATACACGGCGAGGCGCAGGCGCAGGTTCACGCTGCCGCTGCTCACCTGGCGGGTGAAGCGGATCTCCTGCAGGCCGGCGTTGGGCAGGCGGGCCTCGATGGCGGCAAGCCATCCCACCAGCTGCGGGTAGCTGCCGCTGGCTTCCAGGTCGTAACGGGTTTCGACGAGGCCGTCGGATTCGTTCTGCTGGCCGGGGAAAACCGGCAGCAGCTCGACGCCCTGACTGCGGGCCAGACTGTCGAGCACGCCGGGCAGGCGCGCCGGCGCGGTGTCGGCGGCGTCGAGGGTGGTTTCGAGGCGGGCGGCTTCGGCCGCCAGGGCGTCGGCCTGGGCCTGTTGGTCGGGCAGGCTGGCAATGGCCTCGCGGATGCCCGCTGTCTGGGTGAGCACCGCCTGGCGCGATTGCCACGCCGGCCGCAGGATCTGGCCCCAGCCGACGAGCAGGATCACCGCCGACAGGGCGCCGGCGACCAGGCGCAGCACCCGGATGTCGAGGGCGAGGAGCGCGCGGGGAAACTTCACGATTTGTCTCCACCACGCAGCGTGAGCGGGCAGTTGAGGGCGAACTCCATCAGCTCGAAGCGGTTGTACTGCTTGACGTTGCCGGGCACCAGCCGGGGCTTGGCGCAGGGGCCGGCGCTGCCGAGGGCCTCGGCAAACGCGCCGATGGTGGCCGGGTCCGGCGCCTTGCCGTGGATGGCGAGGCTGGCGTCGGCCGGGGCGATGGGCGTGCCGGGCTGGGGCAGGGCGGGGATGCGGGTGTAGATCAGCTCGTCGAACCACACCGACTCGCCCAGGGCCTGGTCGATGGGCACGAGCACGCCACCCACCACGTCGGTGCCGCGCAGGGCGGCGATCTTGCGGGACAGCTCGCGGGCTTCATCGACCCGCGCGTTGAGGGCGGTGAGGCGGGCCACGATGCGTTCGCTGTCGCGGCGCTGGGCCTGGAGCGTCTGCAGCGCGGTGGTGGCCTGGCGGTTGGTGATCTCGAGCCCGATGCGCACTGCGGCGACCGCGGCGATGGCGCAGCCGACGGCGACCAGCCCGCCGCGCAGGGTGCGTCGCGCCCGCTGTTCAGCACGCCAGGAGGCGGGGATCAGGTCGATGTCGGCCATGTCAGGCGGTCGCGCGCAGGGCGAGGCCGGCGGCGACGGTCATCCCGGCCGGTGGTTCGACGATGGGCACGCCCTCGTTGCCGGGGATCTTCCACAGGTCGAGCACCTGCACGGGCATCGCCAGCAGGCGGCCGATGAATTCGGCAGCGCCGCCCAGGCGGGCGATGCTGCCGCAGATGTAGATGCCATCCACCGAGCCGCCGTGGGTTTGGGAGGCGAAGTAGATCAGCACCCGCGCCACCTCGTGGGCGAGCTGCTGGAAATCCGGCTGGAGCAACTCGACGATGGTGCTGCTGATCTCGTCGCCACGGCTGGGCAGGCCGTGCTTGCGCAGCAGGGCGAGGGCCCGTTCGGCGTGCAGGTCGAGGTTGCGGGCGAGGGTGTCGGCCAGATGGGCTTCGCCGAAGTCGAGGCTGCGGTCGAACATCAGCCGGCGGCCCCACAGCAGGGTGAGGTAGCTGTGGCGGGCGCCGAAGTTGATGATGAGCTGGTTGGCCCGTGGATCGCCGGTGACCAGCGCCCGGGCGACGCGGGCCAGGGCGGCGGGGCCGATGTCCACGGCCACGGGCTCGAGCCCGGCGGACTGGAGCAGATCGAGATGGGCGATGACCCGCTCCCGCGGGGCCACGGCGACCACCGCCGAGCGCAGGTTGCTTTCGGGCGGGCGGCGGATCGGGAGCACGTCCACCACCGCGTCGTCGAGGCCGCTCTTGAAGCGTTCCTTGAGGGTGCGCAGCAGGGTGGCGGTGTCGTCCTGACCGTTGGGGGTGGTGTAGTCCACCGAGATCACCTGCAGCTCACCCGGCGGCAGCACGCTGACCACGCGACGGCCGCGAAAACCGTGGCGCTTGAACCCGTCGCGGACGAAGCTGCGGAAGGCCGCCGGATCGGCGAGCAGCTCGGCGCGGGGCGTGGGGTAGGGCAGCCCGGCCACCGCCTGCCAGCGCAGCTCGGTGCCGGCACGGGTGATCTGGGCGAGATTGAGACGCTCGCTGGCGAGATCAAAGCCGATGGGCGTGTTCCGCCGGATGGCGGGCCACGGGGCTTTGAGGCCGGCGAGGCGGCCTTTCAGGGATGTCCAGAGTGCGTTGTACTCCATGGCACCCATATCGGCGGGCGCCGGTCATTCCTTGAGCATCGAGGCCTAATTGGTGGTGATGACGAGGCGGGGTTCCTGGCGCAGGCTTTCGCGGCTGGAAATCGTGGCGGTGTCCACGCCGAAGGTCATCAGGGCGACCAGCCCGTTGTTGGGCCGCACGCCGTCGACCCATTCCTGCACCGTGGTGGTGATGTTCACCTCCCAGTAGCGCTGGGGCGAGGCGCCCAGGGGCAGGGAGAGGGTGCCGGCGAGGCTGTTGGCGAAGGTGCCGCCGGCGTTGGTCCAGGCGAGGTCCGGGGCGTTCTGGCGCTTGCTCCAGCTCACGCCGCCGCTCGAGATGGCGCCGTTCTGGGTGCCTTCGACCCAGCTTTCGGTGAGCGGGTAGAGCTTGGCGCTGAGGGAGAGGCTGAGGATGAGTGAGTTCTCCACGTGGAAGGACAGGATGGCGCGCTTGATGACGGTGCCGGCTGGCACGTTGGAGAGATCGAAGCGCAGGATCGGCCGGTTGTCAGGCACGTAGGCGAGCTGCAGGGGCGTGGTGGTGCCGTAGTTGACGTTGCCGGGCAGGTTGCTGGAGACGTAGGCGTCGGCCACTGGCAGGCGCACGCTGCCGCCCATCGCGCTGAGCACACCGGTTGCGTCGAGGGTGGAGGCGATGATCTGCACGTCGTCGAGCCGCCCCAGGAAGTTCTCGTTGTAGGGGGTGTTGCCGATCAGCAGGTTGCGGGTGTTGACGACAGGCGTGTTGCCGAAGCTTGCCGTGAAGGTGCCGACGAGATTGCCATCCACGTAGAGCTTGATCTGGCGCAGGATGTCCTTGTAGGTGGCGGCCAGGTGGTAGTAGGTGCCGGGTTTCAGGTTGAGGCCGGTGGTGGTGTAGGTGCGCCAGGCGTTGTTGGCGAAGTACTCGAAGTACATTTCGCCGTCGCGGGTGCCCATGGCGTAGTTGGCCTCGTTGGCGGCGGTGCCCTTGTAGAGGACGGGGCGTTTGCCGTTGCGGTCGCTCATGTTGATCCAGGCGGCCAGGCTGAAGTCTCCGCTCATGGAGAGGTCGCTGGTGTGGGTGACCGTGACCTTGCCGGCAGAGGCAAAGCTGAGCGCGCCCCCAGCCACGCCGCCGGCGCTGCTCCAGCTGCCGCCGGTGACGCTGCCGGTGTGGCCGCCGATGGCGTCGCCAGCGGAGGCGCCGGTGGTCTCGTCGAGCTTCCACCAGGCGACCCGGCCGCTGATGCCGTCCTGGGGTGGGTTGAGCGCACCGCAGGGGGCGATGTACTTGATGACCAGCTTGGGGATACGGGTGGCGTCGGAGGCCTCGGCCGAGGCGTAGGCCTCGGTGAAGCTGGAGGTGGGGACGAGCAGGACGCCGTAGTTGGGATAGCGTTGGTCAACCCAGCCCTGGACGAGGTTGGTGAGGCCCCAGGTGATCGTGTAGCCCGACAGGTAGTAGTGGGTGTGGGGCGCATCGAGCGCGCTCGTCGACTCGATGGTGGCGCCGGCCATCTGCCAGGCCTTGAAGCCGTCGCGGGTCAGCCAGGTGGCGCCGTCGGCGGAGGTGCTGCCGTTCTTGGTGCCGGGCACCCAGGGCTCGAGCACCCGGTGGGCGTTCACGACGCGCCCAGACAGGGACAGGCTGCCGGCATTCTCCCGGTACAGGACGAGCTGGGCGTCGACGATGCGGCTGCCCTTCGGGAGTGTGGAGAGGTCGAACTGGAGCAGGGGGTAGCTGGCGCCCTGCTGGAGCTGAAGGGTGGCGGAAGCGCCATAGTTCTTCGTCGTATTGGCGGCGTCAAGGTAGGTGTCGGCGCCGCTGCTGTCGGTCTTGACGGTGTAGGTGAGGGTGTTGCCGGCGGTCTTGGGCACCTGCCGGCTGACGGTGGCCCGTGCGCCCGGCAGTCCGCTGGCCAGGGTGGCGGTGGACGTGAGGGTGACCGGGCTGCCGGAGGTGGGGCTGACGCTGACCTTGTAGCTGTCGCTGCCCATCGAGGTGGCGGGCAGGTCGGTGTAGCCGCTGCATGTGGCGAGCTGGTTGAGCTTCCAGGTGGCGTGGGCGATGCCGGCCTCGGCGATGCGGCGCGCCCGCTCGGTTTCGCGCAGGTTGCTGCGGGCGCCGGTGCCGATGTCCTGCACGAGGCCGAAGGTGACCACCCCGATGACGATCAGCAGCAGGCTGACCGGCAGCAGCAGGAAGCCCCGGGTGCGGCAGCTCATCGCGCCCCCACCCGCAGGCGGCGCGACCAGCTGCCGGTTTCGCCGCCGGGGCCGGTCAGGGTGAGCTGGACGAGGACTTCCCGGTAGCGCCGGTTGCCGGTGGCGACGCGGGTGACGCTGAAGGCGGTCACGTTGTCGGCGATGGGGCGCACGGAGTAGTCGTTGCCGTTGAAGGGCGCGATGTTGGGCAGGCGCTCCACCAGCTGGGTGCCGACCCGGTAATACACCACCGGGTCGATCCAGTCGGCGCCGGTCCTGGGGGCGACCGGCGCGCTGCCGATGGTGCCGTTCTCGTCGTTGTCGGTGAAGCTCGCGCCGTTATCCACCAGGCCGTCCCCGTCGTCGTCGATGCCGATGATGCCGGCGCCGCCGTCGTTGGTCTCGTCGGCGGGCAGGTCGTCGTCCACGACGCCGTTCTTGTCGTTGTCGGCATCGGCGTAGCCGTCGCCGTTGCGGTCGACGCCGGGGGGCAGGGCCACCGCGAGCACGTCGCGGGCGGTGGTGGTGACTTCGAGGGGCACCATCAGGCGGGTGCTGGCTTCGACCATCGCGGCAATGCGCTCCAGGGCCAGGCGGGCGTCGCGCTGGAGCACGGCGCGCTCTTCGATCACGGCGTCGCTCTGGCGCAGGCCGCCGAGCATGCCGGCGAGGCTGCCCAGCACCAGCGCGGCGATCAGCGCGGCGACCAGCAGCTCGACCAGGGCGACACCCCGCTGCGGCTTCATCGGGTCACCAGGGTGGTCATCTCGACCGGCGGGTCGGTGATGGCGGCGCGGACCCAGATCAGGTCGGCGTCGGTGCCGGTGAAGGGGTTGTTGTCGCCGTCGGCGTTGTCGCCGTCGTAGCGGCTGAGGTAGATCATCACCCGCGGCGTGGCGCCGCTGGCGTCGGAGAACAGGCTCGCGGTGGTGGCGCTGCCGGCAAGCGACGCGGCGGTGTCCAGGTCGTCGAAGCGGGCGCCGGCGACGTCGGAGAGCTTGTTGGCGACGGCCTGCCACAGGTCGTCGTCCCGGTCGGCGGTCGGGGCGCCACGGGTTGCGTTGGAGAGGGCGTCGAGGGCCGGGACGATGGCGATCGCCAGCAGCACCACCGCCACCAGGGCTTCGATGTAGCCGAATCCGCGCTGGCGTTTCATGGCCTTACTGGAAGGTGATGCGGCCGGTCTCTGCGGCCACCAGCACGTCGCGGGTGTGGCTGCCGGCCTGGACGCGCACCCGCGCGCTGCCGCTGGCGAGGCGCTGCAGGGCGCTGCCCTGGGTGGTCGCCGGGGCGCCGTCGGCGAGGAAGGACAGGGCGCTCGCGGTGCCCGAAGGCAGCACGACCAGATTGCTGTCGAGGCGGGTGTCGGGATGGCGGCTGCCGCTGCCGAGGGTCTCGGCGTAGAGCTGGCGGGAGAGCGGGTGGCGGACGGTGTAGAGCGGGGTGGGCGGCGCGCTGCTGGTGTCGAGGGTGTAAACCTTGTAGCTGTCGCTGGCGCTGCCGGCGGCGAAGATCACGCCGCAGGGGTTCTGGGTGCGCAGGGCCTCGTCGCGGGCGAAACGCAGGGCCGCGGCGAGCTGCTCGGCGGCCTTGGCGGCCTGGGCCGGGCGGCTGGTGGCGGAGATCAGGGGGGCGGCCGAGGCGGCAAGCATGGCGAGGATGCCGACGGCGATGAGCAGTTCGATGAGGGTCACCCCGCCGCAACGGGCGGGGCGGATGCCGGGCGCTGCCACGGCGGCAAGATCAGCGGGACTGGTAGGCGGCGATGTTGACGATCAGCTGGCCGGTCTTGTTGTCGAACTTCCAGCCGCCGGGATCACCAGAGGTGGCGGTCATGCCCAGGCTGCCGAGGTTGATGACTTCGACGGTGGCGACGTTCTTCATCGGATCGGCGGGGATGGTGCTCTTCTTGAGGTAGGGGCCGTACTTGTAGGTGGCGTCCTTGGTGTTGCTGACGGCGCCGGTAGCACTGGTGAATTTGACCAGCTGAGAAACGAAGGCGGCTTCGGTGTCGATCGCCCCGAAGGAGCCGCCGGCGGCCACGGCGCTAGGGTAGCTGCCGTGCTGCTGGTAGTACAGCTCGATGGCGGTGCGCAGGTTGCTCAGGGTGGCGTCCAGCGCGGCGGCCTTGCTGTCGTCGGTGGAGGCGGAAAACTGCGGAATGGCGATGGCGGCCAGCACGCCGAGGATGACCACGACGATCAGCAGTTCGACAAGCGTGAAGCCGTCTTGCAGGCGGGGGCGGCGAATCTTCATTGCGGACTCCGGTTCTTGTAGTGCAATGGGCGGGAGCACTCCGCCCGGTGAGCAGGTATGGACCCTGTTACGGCCAGAGCGGCCGAAAGTTGAGGTGCAAGTTTGCCTTCACCGTGAATTCCGTCCGCCTAATGAACAGCCGCCGACAGCTTGAAGATGGGCAGGATCAGCGCGCTGACGATGGTGGCGACGAGGCCGCCCATGAACAGCAGCATCACCGGTTCGATGACCTTGGCGAGGGTGGCGAGGCGTTGTTCGAGCTTGCGCTGGTAGTGCTCGGCGAGGCGCTCCAGCACCTTGGCCAGGTGGCCGCTGCGCTCGCCGGTGGCGAGCATCTCCCGGGCCAGGGGCGGGATGAACTCGGTGTCTGCGAGCGCCGCCGAAAGCCCGCGGCCTTCCTCGACGCTCACGCGCATGCGCTCCATGGCCTCGCGCAGGGCGCGGGTGGAGGCGATGTCCTGGCTGGCGGCCAGGGCCTTGAGCAGCGGCACGCCCCGGGACAGCGACAGGGACAGGATGCGGAACACCCGCACCATGTGGATGCCCATCACGATGTTGCCGAGGGCCGGGGTGGCCATCACTGCCCGCTCGATGGCGGCGCGGCCTTCCGGCGAGGTGGCGACGCGCCGCCCCACCAGCGCGAGCACGCCGATGCCCACCACCACCAGCGCGCCGTACTTGTGCAGGAAGTCCGACAGGGCCATGAGCACCAGGGTGGTGACGGGCAGGCGGTCGTGGATGGAGGCGAAGAGGTCGGCAAAGCGCGGGAACACCCACAGCAGGATGAAGGCCACGACGATCACCGACAGGCCCAGCAGCACCGCCGGATAGGTGAGGGCCGAGACCAGCGCGACGCGCAGGTTCTGGGCCTTCTCGTCGAGATCCTTGAGCTGGGCCAGCACGTCGGGCAGGAAGCCGCCTTCCTCGGCCGCCGCGACCAGGTGGGTGTAGGTGCCGGGGAACATCGCCGGCTGGGCGGCGAGGGCCTGGGACAGGGGCTTGCCTTCGAGGATGTCGTGGTGGAGCGCGGCCAGCACCGCCTTCACCGGCGGGCGGCGCGACTGGGCGTGGAGTTCGCTGAGCGCGGTGTGGAGCGGCACGCCGGTTTCCAGCAGCAGCGCCAGCTGTTCGGTGAAGGCGATCCGGTCGGCTACCTGGATGCGCTGGCTCCAGCCGGCAAAGGCGGCCTTCGCGCTGCTGGCGGCGGTGGGGGCGGACGCGCCGCTGGAGGGGCCGAGTTCGATGGCCATCGGTTTACTCCAGCAGCACCACGCGGGAGATCTCCTCCAGCGTGGTGTGGCCGGCCAGCACCCGGTCGAGCCCGTCGTCGAAGAGGCCCGGCGTGGGGCCGCGCCGCACGTGATCGCTGAGGGCTTCGTAGCCGGCGTCGGCGACGATCAGGCTCTGCAGCGGGCGGTCGATCTCGATGAGCTCGTGGATCGCCAGCCGGCCCTTGTAGCCGCTGTCGTAGCAGTTGCGGCAGCCGCGGCCGCGGGCCAGCATCACCTGGCCGCGGGCTTCCCAGCCAAAGCGTTCGACGAGCTCCGGCGGGGCGATGTAGGTGCTGCGGCATTCGGGGCAGATGCGCCGCACGAGGCGCTGGGCCATCACGCCGATCAGCGCCGACGACAGCAGGTAGGGCTCGACGCCCATGTCCACCAGCCGCGCCACGGCGCCCACGGCGTCGTTGGTGTGGAGCGTGGACAGCACGAGGTGGCCCGTGAGGGCGGCCTGCACGGCGATCTCGGCGGTCTGGCGGTCGCGGATCTCGCCCACCATGATGATGTCCGGGTCCTGGCGCAGCACGTGGCGCAGGATGCGCGGGAAGGTGAGGCCCACCGCTTCGTTCACCTGGTTCTGGTTGATGATGTCGAGCTGGTATTCCACCGGGTCTTCGATGGTGACGATGTTCTTCTCGATGCTGCGCAGGTGGTCGATGGCGCCGTAGAGGGTGGTCGTCTTGCCGCTGCCGGTGGGGCCGGTGACGAGGAGCAGGCCGTGGCTGCGCGCCAGCAGGCGGCGGAAGCGCGTGAGGTTGCCATCGGCCAGGCCCAGGCGGTGCAGGTCGAGCACCGTGGTGCCCTTGTCGAGCACCCGCAGCACCACCTTCTCGCCGTAGATGCCGGGCAGCGACGAGAAGCGCAGGTCCACGGTGCGGCCCTTGGTGGACACCTGGATGCGCCCGTCCTGGGGCAGGCGGCGTTCGGCGATGTCCAGGTTGGCCATCACCTTGAGGCGCGAGACGAGGGCCGGGAAGAGGTCGGCGCGGGGGTTCATCACCTCGTACAGCACGCCGTCGATGCGGAAGCGCACCCGCGCCTTGGTGCGGAAGAGCTCCAGGTGGATGTCGCTGGCGTTGTCGTGGATGGCCCGCTGGATGATCGAGTTGACCAGGTTGATCACCGGGCTGCCGGCGGCGAGCTCGTCGATGGTGGTGGTGTCGCCCGCCTGGCTGGTGTTCTCGATGACCTCCAGGTCCATCGTGTTGCCGTCGATCAGGTCGGGATCGTAGGCGGAGCCGGAGTAGGCCTCGAACAGGCATTTCTGGATCGCGTCGGCGCCGGCCAGCACCCAGCGCAGGCGGCAGCCGCTGGCGCGCTCGATCTCGTCGGCCACGGGCATGGACTGCGGGTCGGTGGTGGCGAGGGTGAGCTCGTTGCCGATCCGGAACATGGGCAGCACACCCAGCCGGCGGGCCATGTCCTGGGGCAGGGCTTCGGCGATGGCCGGGTCGAAGAGGCCCGGCCGCATGGCCAGGTAGGGCACGCCGAGCTGGGCCGAGAGGGCCTGGAGCAGCTCGTGCTCGGGCACCCAGCCCTTCTCGATGAGGATGCGGCCGATGCGCAGGCCGAGCTGGCGCTGCAGGCGCGCGGCTTCGGCGATCTGCTCGGGCTTGGCGAGGCCGCGTTCGGTGAGGATGTCGCCGAGGCGCTGGCCGCTGGGGGCGAGGGGCGGCGGCAGGGGGCGGGATTCGGGGCCGCCGCTGTCGAAGATCTCGATGCGCCGGTTGAGCCCGGTGGCCACCAGGATGTCGTGGATCAGCGGGTTAGGGGCGGTGAGGCGCAGCCAGCCGCCAAGTCCGGCGAGCTTGGCGCTGCCGACGAGGAGCTGGGCGAGGGCCTGGCTGGAGAGCAGCGAGACCTTGCCCAGGTCGAGGACGATGCGCAGTTCGTATTCGGCGGCGCAGGTGTCGATGGCGCTGCCGAGGGCGCCCACGGCGTCGGTGTCGTGCAGCGCGCCTTCGGGAGCGAGGTAGGTGAGGGTGCCCGCACGGGTGCGGACGACGTTGTCAGTGATCGTCGCACTCCCGCCGGATGCCCATCTTCAGCAGCATGGCCGGCTCGTCGTCGCACAGGCGCAGGAAGATGTCGAGGAGCTCCGGGTCGAGCTGGGTGCCGCTGACCCGGCGCATCTCCCTTTCTGCCGCCTCGTGGGTGCTGCCGGCCCGGTAGGCGCGCGAGCTGGTGATGCTGTCGTAGGTGTCGGCCACGGCGATGATCCGCGCCAGCAGCGGGATGTCGGAGCCGCGCAGGCCGTGGGGATAGCCGGTGCCGTCGAATTTTTCCTGGTGGTGGCGGGCGCCGGCGAGAGCGCCCTTGAGGCGGTCCACGTGGCGCAGGATTTCGTAGGAGCGCTCCGGGTGCACCTTGATGAAGGTGTATTCGTCGTTGGTGAGCCGGCCGGGTTTGCACAGCACGGCGTCGGGGATGCCGATCTTGCCCACGTCGTGGAGGAGCGAGCCCCAGTGGAGGTTCTCCATCTCCTCGGTGCGCAGGCGCAGGGCCTGGCCCAGGCGCATCGACAGCAGGTGCACCCGCTCGGAGTGGCCGCGGGTGTACGGGTCCTTGGCCTCGACGGCCTCGATCAGCGCGGCGGCCATCTGCTCGGTGAAGCGGCGCATCTCGGCGAACATCTCGCCCATGTGCATCACGTTGGAGATCTGGTGCGCCATCACCTCGCCGAGGCGGCGGTCGCTGTTGGTGAAGTCGGGCTTCTCCTGGTGGTTGAGGAGGGTGAGCATGGCCGGCATCTCGAGGCCCTGGAACACCGGGCAGGCCAGCACCTTGTAGGGCATGTCGGTGAAGATGTAGGGCCGGCGGGAGTCCTTCATGTCATTGAGGACGACCGTGGCGCGGCTTGAAGAGACGAAGCGGAACAGGTCGCCGCGCATCTCCACCAGCACCAGATCCAGGTTGTGGATCGGCTTGCTGAGGTTGGTGGCGGAGACGGTGAGGTTCTCGGCCGGGCGGACGAAGCAGGCCACGTCGGCGTTGAGCTGTTCGGCGCAGCTCTTCAGCAGGTCCTGCAGGACTTCGGCGCCCAGATCCTGCTTGGTGAGGTGGCGGTCGATGTCGTAGAAAAGGTGGAGCTCTTCGTAGCGTTCGGCGAGTTCGGCGGCCAGCACGTCCATCTCGGCGCCCAGGCTGTTGCGGTCGGCGAGGGTGGCGGCCACGTCGGCCATGGTCTCGGCGACGGTGTCGAGGTCGATGCCGAAGGGGGCGGCGTCGTCCCGGGGCACGGCGATCAGCCAGCCGGGGCCGTCGGGCAGCAGGGCGGGGCTGGCGTAGGTGACGCCGAGGCCGGTCTTGAGGCGGCGCATGCCGTCGCCGCCCGGAGGCGCTGCGTTGCAGGCGGCGAGGGCTTCGCCAAGGGGGGCCGGGTCGCCGTCGGCCCACAGCAGATCGCCCGCTGCTGTGCCGATGGCGGCGCTGAAGGCTTCGCCCACGCCGCGCTTGAGCCAGCGGCCGTAGCGGGCCAGGTCGGCAGCGCGGGTGTCAGTCATCGGTGCGCTCCCGGGCGACCAGCTGGCCGAGCAGGGTGGCGATGCGCCGGGGGCTCACCGGTTTTTCGAGGAATTCGATGCCGCCCAGCTCCTGGGCCCAGCTGCGCTGGTCGCGGGCGGTCATGGAGGTCATCACCAGCACCGGAAAGGCGGGGCGGGTGTCGTCGGCGTGGAGGCGGCGGCACAACTCCTCGCCGCCCATGCCGGGCATCTGGATGTCGGTGATGAGGGCGTCCGGCGGGTTGCTGGCGATGGCGGCGAGGGCTTCGTGGCCGTCGTGGGCCAGGTCGATCTGCCAGCCTTCCTTGGCCAGGCTGACCCGCAGCACGCGGGCCACGTGGGGTTCGTCGTCGACGACGAGGAGACGTTTCATGCGGCCCTCAGCAATACATGGGGTTTGCGGAAGCTCAGGGTGACGCGGGTGCCCTGGCCGGGTTGGCTGGTGACCTCGATCTGGCCCTGGTGCAGCTCGACGATCTGCCGCGCGAGGTACAGGCCCAGCCCGTGGCCGCCGCGGGCGACGGCTTCGCGGTCGGCGGAACGGTAGAACTTGTCGAAGATGCGCGGCAGATCGGCGGCGGGAATGCCGATCCCGCTGTCCTGCACGGTGATCACGATGCGCTCGTCGGTCTCTTCGGCCGACAGGATGATTTCGCCGCCAGTCCGGTTGTACTTGGCGGCGTTGGTGAGCAGGTTGTTCAGGGCGATGCGCAGCAGATCCTTGTCCAGCTCGACCGGCGGCAGCTCGGGCGGCACGCTCACCTGCAGGCGCAGGTCGCGGCTGGCGCCGGTGTGCTGGAGCTGCTCCATGCAGTCGGCGAGCAGTTCGGCCAGGCGCACCCGCTGGCGGTCGATGACGATGCTGCCGGCCTCGATGCGCGAGATGTTGAGCAGGTTGTTGATGAGCGCGGCGGCGCGCCGGGATTCGTCGCAGACGGTGTTGATGGCCTCGACGCGGGTGTCGGCGGCGAGATTCGGGTCGTCCCGGAGCAGCTCGCCGTAAAGGGTGATGTTGGCCAGCGGCGTCTTCAGTTCGTGGGCCACGTGGGCGATGAACTCGTCCCGGGCCTGGGCGGCGAGCATCTGGTCGGTGGTTTCGCGCAGGACGATCAGCGAGCCGAGGCGGCGGGTGGCGTCGCGGGGGGCGAACAGGGGCAGGGCCCACACGCTGACCCGGCGGCTTTCGTTGCCGTCGGGGTGGAAGTCGGCGGTCTGGCTGGTGGAGGCGCCGCCCAGCAGCGGGCTGAGCGCCCGCAGGACGCCGCCCTCCACTGGCCATTCGGTGGGCTGCTTGCCGACGAGGGCGGCGGGATCGACCGACAGCAGCGGGCCGACCTTGGTGTTGGCGAACACCGTGAGGCTGCCTTCGTCCAGCACCAGCACGCCTTCGGGCAGGGTCTCGAGGGCGCTCTCGACCTTCTCGCGCTTGTAGCCCAGCAGCTTGATGGCGGTCTCGGCGTCGCCGCGGCCGGCTTCGAGTTCGCGGATGCGCTTTTCGGTGGCGTCGAGGAAGCGCCCGAAGCGGGTCACCAGATCCCGGGCGGTGGCGTCGCCCGCGAGATCGGCCGGCGCGCTGGCGGCGAGCTGTTCGACCCGCTGGCTGACCTCCTGGAGTGGCCGCAGCTGGCTGCGCAGCATGAAGAAGAACAGCGGCACGAGGAGCAGGATGGGCAGCGCCAGCCCGGCCAGGAAGGGCAGTTGGCGGGCGTCGAAGCCGAGGGTCGGGGCGCGGAAGGCGACCCGCACGAAACCTTCGAGGCGCCCGTCATGGAGGAGCGGGCCGTGGAATTCGATCAGTTCGAGCCCGGCGGCGCCGCTATCGACCGGGCGGTGGCCGAACCATTCGGCCGGCTTGTCGGCGGCCAGCGGCAGTACGCTCGGGGTGAGGCCTGGGGCGGTGACTTCGGACAGGGGCTGGCCCTGGGGGTCGGTGACGAGGCCGTAGGCCAGATCGGCGTTGCCGTGGGCGCGGAGCACCGCAGCGAGGGGATTGGGGCGGCCGGGGGACGGCACCAGGCCATCCTTGGGAATCGCGGCCAGCGCCTTGACGAGGCGCGAGCCCTGGTCGACCAGCTCGGTGGCGCGCTGCTCCGTCTGGTTGCGCACCGCCAGGAAGGCGACGAGCAGGGCAGCGGCGAGGCCGGCGACGAGGACGAAGAGTCCGGCGCGATCGGCGGAACTGGAGCGGGCGGGAATCACGGGGCGCGTTATCTGAGCGGGTTATTCCCGGATAACGGTCTCACGCCAGCGTACTTTAGCGGGCCGGGCGGATTCCTCCCCTGCCTGCTGGGCGGGTCAGTCGGGTTTGCGCCCCTCGCCCGGGGTGAGGAACAGCCCGATGCCGAGGGCGATCAGCACCAGCGGCCACCAGGTGCGGGCCAGGCGGACGATGTCGAGCTCGAACAGGTCGAGGTTGATCCCCAGGGCGACGACGCCGATGAGGATGAGGGAGATGGCTGCGAAGTGGCCGCGCATGGGAAATTCCGTGGAAATACCGGGGATGCCGATCTTAGCGCGTTATGCGGGTTCTTCGTCGGGGGTGTCGATCAAGGCCGGCAGGCTTACCCGCAACAGCACGCCACGCCCGTCGGCGGTGTCGAGGATG
Organism: Zoogloea oryzae; assembly: GCF_030161255.1. NCBI lineage: Bacteria > Pseudomonadati > Pseudomonadota > Betaproteobacteria > Rhodocyclales > Zoogloeaceae > Zoogloea > Zoogloea oryzae. Next base: position 6,479 of record NZ_BSPX01000011.1, on the reverse strand, counting down.
TCCACTTCGCCGCCGGCGCCGCGGGCGATCTCGCGGACGATGGCGAGGCCCAGGCCGCTGCCCGGGTGGCTGGCGGCGGGAAGGCGGAAGAAGCGCTCGAAGACCTGCTGGCGGGCGGCGGCGGGGATGCCGGGGCCGGTGTCTTCGACTTCGATCAGGCTGTGGCTGCCTTCGGTGCGGCAGCGGATGGTCACCTCGCCCGGCGCCGGGGTGTAGTTGAGGGCGTTGGCGACCAGGTTGGCGATCATCTCGCCCAGCAGCAGGCGGTCGCCGTTGACGCGGGCGGCCTGCAGCTCGAAGCCCAGGTCGAGGCTGCGGGCTTCGGCGAGGCGGATCCATTCGGGGCTGCGGTCGCGGATCAGTTCGGGCAGGTCGACGGTGGCGGCGAGGTTGGTGTGGCGGCCGCCGGGCTCGGCGGAGAGCAGCACCAGCATCTGGTTGATGAGGTGGCCGAGGCGTTCGATGGCGCCCACGCAGTGGCGGGTGCGGGCGTCGCGCTCGGTGGCGTCGGGTTCGCGCTGGAGGAGCTCGAGCTGGGTGCGGATGCCGGCCAGCGGCGTGCGCAGCTGGTGGGCGGCGTTGGCCACGAAGCGCTGCTGGGCTTCGGCGGCTTCTTCCAGGCGGTCGAGCACCTGGTTGAATTCGGTGACCAGGGGGCGGATCTCGATGGGCGCGGCGCCCTCGTCTAGGGGCTGGAGGGCCCGGTGTTCCATGCCGTGCAGCGCGCGGCGGATGCCCTCGACCGGCAGCAGGGCGTGATGCACGCCGAACCAGATGGTGATGCCGGTGGCCACCGCGAAGAACATCAGCGGCAGCAGCAGGGCGACGGCGAGGTCGAGCTTGAGCTGGTCGCGCTTGCGGGTGGTTTCGGCGGTGACGAAGATGAAGGGTTCTTCGGCGATGGTGCGGTGGATGGCGGTGACGCGCACCCGATGGCCGCGGAAGTGGGAGTCGAAGCTGGTCCGCTCGCCCCGCACCTCGTCATCGGGGCCGGCTTCGTGGGGCAGGCCGGCGTCGCCGGCGATGAAGCGGTCGTTGGGGCCGAGGATGAGGTAGTAGATGTCGTCCACCCGGTCGGTGCGCAGCACCTGCTCGGCGGCGGGCGGAAAGACGAAGCGGGGTTCGCCGTCCACTACCTCGAGGTGCGGCACCAGCGCCAGGCTGGCGTCGGCGAGTGCCTGGTCGAGGGCCTCCATGGCCGGCTGGTGGACCAGGTGGTAGGCCAGCGGCAGGAAGGTGATGATGGCCAGGGCTGCCGGCAGCAGCAGCCACAGCAGCAGGGATTTACGCAGGCTTCGCGTCATGGGGCAGGTCTTCGAGCATGTAGCCCAGGCCGCGCACGGTGCGGATGCGGATGCCGGCGGGCTCGAGCTTGGCCCGCAGGCGCGAGACGTACACCTCGACGGCGTTCTCGCTCATGTCCTTGTCCCAGCTGCATACGGCCGCCACGATACGCTCCTTGCTGAGGACGCGCTCCAGGTTGTCGAGGAGGAACTGGAGGATCGCCCATTCGCGCTGGGGCAGCTCCAGGGGCTGGCCGGAGAGCCACGCCCGGTGGGCTTCTTCGTCGAGCACAAGGGGGCCGAACTCGCGGCGCTGGCCGCTCTGGCCACGGCTGCGGCGCACGAGGGCATTGACCCGGGCGAGGAGTTCGACAGCCGCGAAGGGCTTGGTGAGGTAGTCGTCGGCGCCCAGGTTGAGGCCGCGCACCCGCTCGTTCAGGGCGTCGCGGGCGGTGAGCATGAGCACGTGGATCGGGTTGTGGCGGGCCCGCAGGCGCGACAGCAGCTCCAGCCCGTCCATGCCGGGCAGGCCGATGTCGAGCACCATCAGGTCGAACTTCTCGGCCGCGACGGCGGCCTCGGCCAGCTCGGCGCTGCCCACGAAGTCGGCAGTGAAGCCGGCCCCGCGCAGCAGCTGGGCCACGCCGTCGGCAAGCAGGGGGTCGTCTTCGACGATGAGGATGCGCATGGGCGGTTGGGCCTGGGCGGTTGGGTTGAGGGGGACGCTAGCTTAAACGTCTTCCTTCTTCACCCGCTCCCTGGCGCCGCCGTAGGACAGCAGCACCGGCAGCAGGAGCAGGGTGAAGATGGTCGCGCTGACGATGCCGCCGACGATCACGACGGCAAAGGGGCGCTGGGTTTCGGAGCCGATGCCGTGGGACAGGGCGGCGGGCAGCAGGCCCAGGCCGGCCATCAGGGCGGTCATCACGATGGGGCGCAGGCGCAGCATGGCGCCGTCGAGGATGGCCTCGGAGCGCGTCGCGCCACGCCGGGCGATCTCGATGACCTGCTCGACCATGATCACGCCGTTCTGCACCGAGATGCCGGCCACCGCGATGAAGCCCACCGCCGCCGACACCGACAGGTGCAGCCCGGCCAGCCCCAGCCCGGCGAAGCCGCCGATCAGGGTGAAGGGCACCATCGACAGTACCAGCAGGGCCGGGCGGATGTCGCGGAAGGCCCAGAACAGCAGCGAGAAGATCAGCCCGAGGGTGATCGGCACGATCAGCTTGAGGCGGGCCATGGCGCGCTGCTGGTTCTCGAACTGGCCGCCCCAGGTGATGGTGTAACCGGCCGGCAGGCTGACTTCGGCGGCGACCTTCTTCTGGGCTTCGGCGACGAAGCTGCCCTGGTCGCGGCCGCGCAGGTTGGCCTTGACGATCACGTTGCGGCTGCCGGCTTCGCGCTGGATGCGCGAGGCGCCCTGGCGCAGCTCCACGTCGGCCAGGTCGCCCAGCGGGATGCTGCCATGCCCGTCGGGCAGGGCCACGGGCAGGTTGGCGATGTCGTCCACCTGGTCGCGGAACTGGGGCCCGAAACGCAGGGTGACGTCGTAGCGGCGCTCGCCCTCGTAGAAGGCGTTGACCGCGCTGCCGCCGAGGGCGGTCTGGATCATCGCGTTCACGTCGGTGACGTTGATGTCGTAGCGGGCCAGGGCTTCGCGGCGCAGGCGGATGTCCACCTCGCTCTGGCCGCCCACCGGCAGGGCGGCCACGTCGGCCGAGCCTTCGATGCGGTTGAGTACCCCGGCGATCTGGCGGCCCTTGGCTTCGAGCACCTCGAGGTTGGGCCCGAAAACCTTCACCGCGATCTCGCCCTTGGCGCCGGAGAGGGATTCCTCGACGCTGTCCTGGATCACCTGGGAGAAGTTGGTGGGCAGGCCGGGGATGGCTTCCAGACGGCCCGACATGCTGTCCACCAGCGCGTCCTTGGTGGCGAAGCGCCATTCGCTGCGGGGCTTGAGATCCACCAGGATCTCGATGTTGTTGGGGCCCTTGGGGTCGGTGCCGTCGTCGGGGCGGCCCACGTGGGTGATGACCGCCTTCACCTCGGGGTAGGTGGACAGCACCGCACGCACCTTGCGCTCCACCTCCTTGGTGTTGGTGAGGCCGGACGACTGGGGCAGGCTGATGGTGAGCCAGATGTTGCCTTCGTCGAGCTTGGGCAGGAACTCGGAGCCCAGCAGCGGGGCGATGCCCATGGCGGCAGCCAGGCACAGCAGCGAACCGGCGATCACCGCCCGGCGGCGGGCCTGGAGCTTCACCAGCAGATCCCGGTAGCGCGCCTGCAGGCGGTGCAGCCAGGGGCTTTCCTTCTCGGCCATGTCCTCCTTGTTGAGGGCGTAGGAGAGCAGCGTGGGCACCAGGGTGAGGGTCAGGATCAGGCCGCCGAGCAGGGCGAAGGAGAGGGTCAGCGCCACCGGGGTGAAGATCCGTCCTTCCATGCGCTGGAAGGTGAAGATCGGCAGGAAGGCGACGATGATGATCGCCTTCGAGAACATGATCGGCGAACCCAGCTCGACGCAGGTCTGCTTGAGGGCGTGGATGCGCCGGCCCACCGGCGAGATGATCCCGTGGTGTTCGGAGTTGGCGTCCACCGCCAGGCGCACCATCAGCGCCTCGACCATCACCACCGCGCTGTCGATGATGACGCCGAAGTCCACCGCGCCCAGGGAGATCAGGTTGGCCGACACGCCCATGGCGTGCATCAGGATGAAGGCGAACAGCAGCGACAGGGGAATCACCGCGGCGACGATGATCGCTGCCCGCAGGTTGCGCAGGAAGGCCAGCAGGATGGCGGTGACGAGCACGGCGCCGACCAGCAGGTTCTCGGCCACGGTGGCCACGGTGTGGCCGATGAGTTCGGTGCGCTGGTAGATCGGGCGCAGCTGGTAGCCTTCGGGCAGGCGGGCGTTGACCTCGTCCACCTTGAGCTTGAGGGCTTCGACGATCTTGGCGGCGTTGCCACCCTTGGTCATCTGGACGATACCCTCGATCACGTCGTCCCGGTCGTTGAAGGCCACGATCCCCGAGCGGGGGCGGAAACCCGCCACCACTTCGGCCACGTCGCTGATGCGCACCGGCTTGCCTTCCCGGGCCACCACCACCACGTCGCGCACGTCGTCGAGGCTCTGGAACAGGCCGAGGGTGCGCACCACCAGGGCTTCGTCGCCGCGGGGGAGCAGGCCGCCGCTGCCGTTGGCGCTGGCGGCGTTGAGGGCCTGGGTGACATCGCCCAGGCTCAACGCGTACTTGCGCAGGAGCTCGGGGTCGATGCGCACCTGCACCTCGCGGATCGCGCCGCCGAAGCTCACCACGTCGGCGATGCCCGGCACCATGCGCAGGGCCGGGCGTACCGTCCAGTCCTGGATCGCGCGGATCTCCTCGCGGTCGGCGGTGGGCGGGGCGTCGAGCACGTAGCGGTAGATCTCGCCGACGGCGGTGGTCAGCGGCGCCAGCACCGGCTGGGAGCCGGGCGGCAGCGAGACGTTCTGCAGGCGTTCGAGCACCTGCTGGCGGGCGAAGTAGTCGGCGGTCTTTTCGTTGAAGGTGAGGGTGACCACCGACAGGCCGGTGATCGACACCGAGCGCAGCTGGGTCATGCCCGGCACGCCGCTCATCTCGCGCTCGATGGGGAGCGAGATGGTGCGCTCGACCTCTTCGGGGGCGATCCCGATGGCCTGGGTGACGACCTGGACCTGCACGTCCTGCACGTCCGGGAAGGCTTCGATGGAGATCTGGTTGACGGCGTACAGGCCGTAGCCGAGCAGCACCGCGGCGGCGATGAGGATGAAGGCCCGCTGGCGCAGGGCGAGGGTGATGAGGGTGTCGAACATGGCGGCGGCCCGTCAGCGGGAACTGCTGGCCAGTTCGGCGTTGAGGAGCAGGGCCCCGACGCTGACCACCTTGTCGCCGCCCTTCACGCCGCTCCACACGTAGGCGAAGCTGCGGGTCTGCACTGCCAGGGTGACTTCGCGCTTTTCAAACACGCCGGCTTCGCGCTCGACGAAGACGTAGTTCTTCACCCCTTCGACCAGCAGCGCGCCGGTGGGGATCTTGGGCAGCTCTTCCTTGGCGTCGGCGAGGATGCCGACCTTGGCGTACATCTCGGGCTTGAGCAGGCCCTCCCGGTTGTCCACGGCAACGCGGGCCTGGATGCGGCGGGTCTGGGGGTCGAGGGTCGGGGCCACATGCACCACCTTGCCGGTGAAGCTGCGGTGGGGATAGGCGGAGACTTCCACCTGGGCCGATTTGCCGACGGTGACGATGGGCAGGTCGCGCTCGGGCACATCCACCAGCACCGACAGGCGGCTCATGTCGGTGACGACGAAGAGCGGCTCGGGGGTGTCGGGGCGCACTTCCATCGCCGGGTTGATCTTGCGGGTGGCCACCACGCCGCTGATCGGTGCACGCAGCTGGTAGCGCTGGCCGCCGGCTGCGCTGGTGCCGCCGGGGTTGAGGTTGGCGAGGCGCAGCCGGGCGCGCTCCACTTCGGCCTGGGACTGCTGGGCCTCGGCCTGGGCGGCTTCCAGGTCGCGGCGGGCGATGACCTCGGCCTGGAACAGGCTGCGGGCCCGGTCGAGGGCGGATTTCTTCTGCTGGGCGTCGGCCTGGGCCTTGGCCAGATCGGCGGCGGCGGTGCCGAGTTCAGGCGCGTCGAGCACGGCCAGCACGGTGCCGGCCTTCACCGTGTCGCCGATGTTGGCGTGGATCTCGACGACCCGGCCGGCGATCGGGGCGACCAGCCGGGCGGTGGCGTTCTCGTCGTAGCTGATGCGGGCGGCCAGGGGCTCGTCCATCGGCACCGGGGCGAGGGCGGCGCGTTCGGTCTTGATCTGGGCGAGCTGGGGCGCGGCGGTGGGGAAGCGCAGCACACCGGGTTCGGCGGAGGGGCGCTGGATGGCCGGCTCGTCGGGTTTGGCGGGGGCGCTCGGGCGCAGGTACCAGGCGCCGGCGGCGATGGCGGCCACGAGGCCGATGAGGATGGGCGTGCGTTTCATGGGGTGGCTCCGGCCAGACGCAGCATCAGGGCGGCGCGGGCGACATCGGCCCGGGCCTGGACGGCTTCGATGCGCGCGGCGCGCAGGTTGCGCTGGGTGTCGAGGTAATCGGTGAGGCTCATGCCGCCTTTCTGGATGGCGACGTCGGCGCCGCGGCCGGCCCGCTCGGCGGCGGGCAGCACCACGTCGCGCAGGCG